>JALYNE010000282.1 GCA_030773375.1 Pseudomonadota bacterium | reverse complement strand
GCCGGAACCACTGGCGGGGCTGGCGGCGCAGCGGGCGCGGCGGCGGGGACGCAAGGCGGCACGCCCGGAAGCGGCGTGGGAACGGGCAATGCGATCGACCTCTCGCTGGGCAACCAGGCTGAGCGCCCACCCGGTTGGGGCGAGGGGATCGGGAATGCAGTCGACCTGTCGCTGGGCAATCCTCGCCCGAAGAAACGGGACCGCGGCTTTCCCTGGGGGCTTCTCGGGCTGATTGGCCTTGCTGGCCTGCTGCCACGGCGGGACAGCGACACGCGCCGCTGAAGGTGCGGCGCCGCGGCGGAGGACGAACCGCCCGTGCGCCTGCCGCTCGGAAGAGGCTGCGGACCGACGAAGCGTCGGCCCCTATGAAGCTCAACGGAACCGAAGCCCGCGAAGCGCAGTTCCGGTACCATGACTGTAAGCGTCAGCATTACGGTGCGTCCTTGCCCCTGATCCACGATTGGACCGACCTCCTCCTTCGCCTCGGCTTCGGCACCCTGGTTGGCATGGTACTCGGTTTGGATCGCGAGCTCCGCGGCTTCGATGCGGGGCTTCGAACCCATGGCCTCGTCGCGCTAAGCTCGGCAATGCTGACCATTTCGTCGTTGCTGCTTTTCCAGGACTTGAAAGAATTGGGCGGGGACACCGATCCACTCCGCGTCATCCAGGGCCTCGCCCAGGCGATTGGGTTTATCGCAGGCGGCCTCATCTTCGTACGCGGCGGCGGCGTCATGAACATGACGACCGCGTCCTCCCTCTGGACCGCTTGCGCGGCGGGCATCGCGGCCGGCGCGGGACAGTTCCTGTTGCTGGCGCTCGCCTCCGGCATGGCGCTCGTGCTGCTGAGCGTCGTCGGCGCTTTGGAGCGGTTCCTGCCCAAGCGCGAGGCTTCAGGCCAATCAGACACCGAGCAAGGCCCCCTTCCGAACCGGCGCGGGAGGAACGATCCCTCGCGGGGGGATTGACTTTTTGCGGCGCAACATCCATAAACCAGCGCAGCGAAGCATTATTGCAGCGTGAACAGGCGAAGTGGCGCTCACGAAATTTTCGTGCCGCTCTATCCGCCCCGGCTCTGCTTCGTAGTTTCTCAGTCTTCCCTTTTCACGCGGGTTGGCCAACGGGCTCCTGCAAAGCTTTGCTGTGCAGGGTCCCATAACCCGCCGCGTTTCCGTGCGCCGTTTCGGCCTGCACGGGCGCCGCACATCATGTGAGTTCCAATTTCCATGTCATTCGAAACCCTCGGGCTGTCGCAGCCCGTCCTTCAAGCGCTTGCATTGAAGGAATATACTCAGTCGACCCCAATTCAGGAGCAGGCGATTCCCGTGCTGCTCCAAGGACGCGACCTTCTCGGGATCGCTCAAACGGGGACCGGCAAGACCGCCGCCTTCATGCTGCCGTCGATCGACCGGCTCGCCGCCAGCGGCAAGCGCCCGCAGCCTCGCACGTGCCGAATGCTGGTGCTTGCGCCGACGCGCGAACTCGCCAGCCAGATTGCCGAAAGCGCGCGGGCTTATGGTCGCTTTGCTCATATCTCGGTGGCCACCGTGTTCGGCGGCACCTCGATCAACAAGAACCGCCAAGACGTCTCACGTGGCGTCGACGTGCTCGTGGCGACGCCTGGTCGCCTGATCGACCTGATCGAGCAGCGCTTCCTCGACCTCAGGAACGTCGAGATCCTGGTGCTGGACGAGGCCGACCAGATGCTGGACCTCGGCTTCATTCATGACCTGAAGCGGATCGTGAAGATGCTTCCGGCGAAGCGCCAGACCCTGTTCTTTTCGGCGACGATGCCGAAGACGATCCGGGATCTCGCCGACCGCTTCCTCACCGATCCGGCCGAAGTCGCGGTCGCGCCGGTCGCTTCAACCGTCGAGCGGGTCGATCAATATGTGACGTTCGTCCAGCAGGCTGAGAAGCAGGCGCTTCTGACCATGATGCTTCGCGCCGGCTTTTCGGAGCGCGGCAACATGGACCGGGTCCTCATCTTCACGCGTACGAAGCACGGCGCCGACCGAGTGTTGAAATTGCTTGGCGGGAACGGCATCGCCGCCAATGCCATTCACGGCAACAAGAGCCAGGCGCAGCGCGAGCGCGCGCTGGCAGAGTTCAAATCCGGCAAGGTCAAGGTGCTGATCGCGACCGATATCGCCGCACGCGGCATCGACGTCTCGGGCGTGAGCCACGTGATCAACTTCGAGCTCCCCAACGTGCCGGAGCAATATGTGCACCGGATCGGCCGCACCGCGCGCGCCGGAGCGGCGGGAGTTGCCGTCGCTTATTGCGCGGAGGACGAGCGGCCGTACCTCAAGGGCATCGAAAAGCTCACCAAAGCCAAGATCGAGGTGGTGCCGCTGCCGCAGAACTTCATCGCGGAAGCGAACCGCATCAAGGTCAGCCGTGCTCCGGTAGTGATTGCCGAATGGAGCGAGGAACGGCGGGAAGGTGCCCGCGGCCGTCCGGCCAAGCGCTTTCACGCCAAGCCGAACCGCGCGCCGGGCAGCTCCGGCCGGAGTTCCGGTGGCCGGCGGGCGGCGTCGGCGAGATGATCTCCGGGTGAAACTGATCTTATCGAAGCGCCTCGTCTGTGGGCGGGAATAAGAAAAAGGGCCTTCGACAGGCTCAGGCCGAAGGAATTGCTCGAAAACATGCCCTCGTCTGAATAACGCGGGGGCATGTTGCGTTTCGTCACATTGAGCCTGGCCTTCGCCGCCGCGCCTGCCGCCGGCCAGCAGGATGAAATCGTGGTTACGGGGCGCGGTCTTGCGCAAGGGCTCGGCGAGGACGTCTACGACACCGTCGTCATAGGGCGGGAGCGGCTGACCGGCTCGGCATCGAACGGCTCGAAGAGATCCTTCGGGAAGTCCCCGGCTTCCAGCTTTTCCGGCGCTCCGACGCGCGGACCGCCAATCCGACCAGCCAGGGAGCGACGCTTAGAGCGCTTGGCGGCAACGCCTCGAGCCGCGCCCTCCTTATTCTCGATGGGGTGCCGCAGACCGATCCGTTCGGGGGCTGGGTGAGCTGGCCTGCTTTCGATCCGCGGCGCCTGGGCAGCGTGCGCGTGGTGCGCGGCGGCGGAAGCGGAGTCTACGGGCCCGGTGCCCTGGCCGGCACGATCGAGCTCATCAGCGCCGATCCGAGCGAGCTCAGGGGCGCCACCGCATCGGCCGCCTACGCAAGCCGCGACGGGATCGATGCTTATGCCGGCGCGGGCCTCGGCTTTGGCGGCGGCTTCCTCAGCCTGTCGACAAGCTATGCCCGCGGCGACGGCTTCGTCCCGGTGGTCGAGGAACAGCGCGGCAGCGTGGACCGCCGCTCGCCTTATGAGCAGGCAAGCGCCTCGGTGCGGGCGGTGGCGCCCCTTTCCCAAACTGTCGAGTTGCAGGCCAGTGGCCTCGTCTTCAGCGACGCGCGGGAGCGCGGCATCGCCTTCAGCGAGATCAACACACAAGGTGCGGACGCATCGCTCCGGCTGGTCGGCGACGGGCGCTGGGCTTGGTCGGCGCTCGCTTACGTCCAGCCGCGGGATTTCTATAACAGCTTTGCAAGCGTGAATGCGGCGTGGACATCGGTCGTGCAAGTCTCCGAACAGTATAACGTGCCTTCAACCGGGCTCGGCGCCCGCCTGGAGGTGCGGCCGCCGCTCGGATCCGGGTTAGAGCTGCGGCTCGGTGGTGACTGGCGGGCGGTCGAGGGCGAGACAAAGGAGCGCTTCAGCGCCGGAACGCGGCGGCGCCTCGCCGGTGGACGGACCGGGACGATCGGCGCCTTTGCCGAGGGCGCTTGGGAAGAAGGGCCCCTCACTCTCACTGCGGGCGGACGGATCGACCGCTGGCGGATCGAGGATGGATTCCTGGAGGAGCGTCTGTTTCCGACCGGCGCTCTCCTCACCGACATACGGCATCCCGAGCGCTCGGGCTGGGAGCCGACGGCGCGCGCGGGCCTCGCCTTCCGCCCGGCTGGGGCCATCACCCTTCGGGCCGCCGCTTATCTGGGGTGGCGTCTCCCCACGCTGAATGAACTCTACCGGCCGTTCCGCGTCGGAGCGGATGCCACGGCCGCCAATCCGGAGCTTTCCCCCGAGCGGCTCCGTGGCTTCGAGGCTGGTGTCGAGTATCGGCCACTTTCCAACGCGCGCATTGGCCTCACCTTGTTCGACAACCGGATCGACGATAGCATCGCCAACGTGACGCTTGGCCGTGGACCTGGGCTGTTCCCGGGCGTCGGCTTCGTCGCGCGAGGCGGAGAATATCGGATGCGCCGGAACATCGACGCTATCGAGAGCCGCGGTCTGGAAGTGGACGCGGCGCTTCAGTTCGGCAGTTGGTCCCTTTCAGGCGGTTACAGCTTTGCCGATGCGGAGGTGCGGGCAAGCGGGCCTGCTTCGCCGTTGCAAGGCCTGAGGCCTGCCCAGACTCCGCGCCATAGCTTCGCCTCCACTTTGGGCTGGCGCGCTGTGTCGGGCACCCGCGCCTCGCTTACGGCCCGCTACACCGGCAATCAGTATGAGGACGATTTGAACGAGCAGATCCTCCCCGACGCACTCACCTTCGATGCGGCAGCCTCGCTTCCCTTGACGCGAGCGCTCGCGCTGCAAGCTCGGGCCGAAAACATCACCGGCAAAAGGGTGGTTGCCGGCATTTCGGGCGTCGGCTTGGTCGAGCGCGCAACGCCCCGGACCTTTTGGATCGGCCTTCGCTATGGCAGGTGAGGCCTCTCGCGACAGCCAAATGGTT
>JALYNE010000281.1 GCA_030773375.1 Pseudomonadota bacterium | reverse complement strand
GCGCGGTCGATCACGGCCTCGATCTCCTCGCGCGTCGCGCCGGCCGGAAAGTCCAACCATTGCACGCCGAAGCGGCCGAGGATGCGCCCGATAAGGGTTTCGGTGGCCGCATAAAGCGGGCCCGAATGGACGATCACGTCCCCCGGCTGAACAAAGGTGAGGAGCAAGGTCGCAATCGCGGACATGCCGCTCGAAAAGGTGAGCGCGTCCTCCGCATCTTCCCAGACGCCGAGACGGTCCTCCAGGATCTCCTGGTTGGGCCCGTTGAAGCGCGAGTAAACAAGCCCTTCGGCACCGCCTGGTCGCTTGCCGGTGACGCCTTCGAAGTGCCGCTTGCCGGCCGCGGCGTTTTCGAAAACGAAGGTAGAGGTGAGGAAGATCGGTGCCTTGAGCGAGCCTTCCGACAAAGCGGGATCAAAGCCGTGGCCCATCATCAGCGTCGCCGGCTTGAGCTTGCGACCGCCGATTTCAAGAACGTCGGGCTTGGGACGACGCCGGGGCGTAGCGCCGCTGAGGTCGGATTCGTCTTGCATTTGGCTCCTTCCGATGGGCTGGACGCGCGATGCTGCCTAGAATGCTTTCAAGTCAGGTGGCATCACCTGACGGCTCGGAAAGCACGGCAAACGAAGCAAACTGGACCCGTTCCCGGTTCAATCCAACCGGGAACGGGTCTAGACCCCGTCAACCGCAGCGGCAACCTCTCCGCTCGCCGGAAGCGCGATAAGCGAGATCTGGCGGCCGTAATCGCCTTCGCGTCTGTGCGTGGCGCGGCGGTAGCTGAAGAATCGCTCGGGGTTGGAATAGGTGTCGAGCCCCAGGGCTTCGATGCGCGTCAGGCCGGCCGCCGCCAGGCGGGAGACGACATAAGCTTCAAGGTCGAACTGATAGCGTCCAGGACGGCCGTTCGAGAAGAAGCGTTCGTTTTCAGCATCTGCCTCCGCGAAGC
Organism: Pseudomonadota bacterium; assembly: GCA_030773375.1. GTDB lineage: Bacteria > Pseudomonadota > Alphaproteobacteria > Sphingomonadales > Sphingomonadaceae > Allosphingosinicella. The sequence continues at coordinate 3,809 of JALYNE010000281.1, read as the reverse complement.
GACGGAAGAAGCCTTCGTCTACCTCGTAGGACTTCCTGGCAATCGTTGGTCCGACGGCGGCAACAATCCCGGCGCGGCGGGCGCCGAGTGCTTCCATCGCACCGACGGTGGCTTCGACGACCCCCCCTAGGGCGCCCTTCCAGCCGGCATGGGCGGCGGCGATCACGCCTGCACTCGGATCGGCGAAGAGGACCGGCGTGCAGTCTGCCGTGAGGATGCCCAATGCGAGGCCGGGCCTGTCCGTCACGAGCGCATCGGCGTGCGGCCGCTGGTCGTCACCGAACGGAGCCGTAACTCGAATCGCGGTCGGCGAGTGGACCTGGTGGAGCGTGACGAGCTCTGCCCCGGGCGCGACGGCAGCCGTCGCGCGGCGCCGGTTCTCACGGACCGCCTCGCGGTCATCTGCCGAGCCGAGGCCGACATTGAGGCCGGCGAACACGCCCGTCGAAACGCCGCCACGCCGGCCGAGGAACCCGTGCGGCACCGCCGCGAGTGCTTTCGCCGCGATCACTTCAACTCTCATTCGTTTCCCTCAGCGAAAGACGCATGACATGGTCCTCGTCGGCGTGATCGCCCACCATGAAGGCGTAAAGGCCGACGAATTCGAAGCCGTACCGCGCGTAGAAGCGGCGCGCACGGTGGTTGTCCACAAAAACGGAGAGGTAGAGATCCTCCGCTCCGCGCGCTTTTGCTTCGCCCAGCACCCATTCCATCAGCGCGTCCGATATGCCTCGCCCGTGCCAGGGAGCCAGGAGATACAATTGGCGCAGCTCGATCGACACGCCGCGCGGCTCGAACGGGAGCGACGGCGGCCCGAGCTTCGCATAGCCGACCGCTTCGCCTTCTGCCTCGGCGAGCCGCACTGCGAACGAGGGATCCGCCAGTTCGCCCGCCCAGCGCTCCTCATCGTGATTGCGAAGAAACGCGGCGAGATTCGCCGGCGTGTACAGGTGCCCGAATGTCTCGGCAAAGGTGCGGCGACCGAGGCCCGACAGCCGGCGCGCATCGTCGGGACCTGCCATCCTGTAGCGGATCTCGGTCATCAGAACCCTGCCGGTTCCGGCCAGCCCGGTGCCACCAGTGCCATTACCTTGAACAGCGTCCCCATCTCTTGAGGGTGGGTCAGGCGATGGCGCGCGGCGGCGATCTCCTCGGCATGGGTCGGCGCGGCTTTGGAAAGCGCGGCGGCGCGCAGGCCGATGCCCATTGTTTCCAGCCATTCCCCCTGACCCCGCGGGCCGAACGGGCGGAGCCCTGCACGCTCGGCCGCCGCCGCGAGGCTCTCAAAGTCGACGTGCGCAGTGAGATCGTGCGCGCCGGGGTTGATCCAAGGGTCGGTATATTCGTGATGCGAGACCGCTTGAAGAGTCTCGCCGGGCGCGGTCCGTGCGTGGCCGTAGTCGATGAGGAGGAGTGCGCCTCCGGAGCGGCCGATCAACTGCGCGAGTTGCCGGATCACCGCAACCGCGGCCGGCGACGTTTCGATGATCGTGCCCGGAGGCGAAGCGCGCAGGTGGTCCGGAATGGCGGCCGCGCTCGCCGGCGGGCCGGGCAGGGCCACGAAGCGTCTGTCACGATGCCCAACCAGCCGCTCGTGCCAGCCTTTGCCAGTCGCGATCAGCTGGTGGACCGGAAGGGTGTCGAAAAACTCGTTTGCTATGATGAGCAGGGGCGCGTGCTCGGGCACAGTGGCGAGATCGTCGTGCCAGGTCGCGGCGGGCACCTGCCGTGCCTGGGCCCCCCTCAACACCGGGCTGGTCTCGACGAAATGGATCGGCGGCCGCAGCCCGGCAGCGCGCATCGCTCTCAGCGCGTCCGCGGCAAGCGTTCCTCGTCCCGGCCCCAATTCGACATAGTGGACATCGGCAGGCACTCCCGCCCGCGTCCAGAGGTCGGCCAGACAAAGACCGATCAGTTCGCCGAACATCTGGCTGATTTCGGGTGCGGTGACGAAGTCGCCCGCCTGCCCCAGCGGATCGCGGGCGGCGTAGTAACAAGAGTTCGCTTCGGCCATATAGCGAGCGACGCTGATCGGGCCGCTGGTGGCGATCAGCCGCGCGAGCCTGTCGCCAAGCGTGGCTTCATCAGGCGACGCTTTCATTGCCTGCAATCGGGTCGACCCGCTCGCGGCGGCTTTTCGAAGTCGCGATGAGATAGATGCCGCCGATGATCATCGGCAGCGTCAGCGTCTGTCCCATGGTGAGGCCCCAAGCGAGATGCTCGAGCCCCTCGTCCGGTTGGCGCACCATTTCCACGAGAAAGCGGCTGATGCCGTAGACCAGGATGAACGTGCCAACGAGGCGGCCCGGTTGATAGCGCGCGTCGGTACGCCAGAAGAGATACCAGAGGATCAGGCCCAGGAGGAGGCCTTCGAGACCGGCTTCGTAAAGCTGGCTCGGATGGCGCGGCACTTCGCCGCCGCTCGGGAACACCACTGCCCAGGCCACGTCGGTGGGACGGCCCCAAAGCTCGCCATTGACGAAGTTGGCGAGCCTTCCCAAGAACAGGCCGAAGGGCACGCAGCAGGCGACATAGTCATGAATGCGCAGCCAGTGGAGCCCGTGCTTGCGCGCGAGATAGAGGATACCGAGGCTTACCCCGATCACGCCGCCGTGGAAGGACATGCCTCCGTCCCAGACTTGCAGGATCTCGGCCGGATGGTCCAAGTAGAAAGCGGGCTTGTAGAAGAGCACATAGCCGAGGCGTCCGCCGAGGAGCACGCCGAGCGTCGCGTAGAAGACCATGTCGTCGGCATGGCGCCTGGCCATCGGTGCACCCGGACGCTCGATCAGCTTCAAAAGGTACCACCATCCGAGAACGATCCCGGCAAGGTAGGCAAGCGAATACCAACGCAGCTGGAAAAATCCGAGATCGAGCGCCACTGGATGGAGCCCAAAATTTTCCCATCGCAGCGTTGACGTAACGTCAACGGTCGCTGCGGCTAAGTACGGCAGGATCAAGGCTTTCCCCTTTGACTTTCCGCCCTCATAGAGGCGAGAAAAAGAAACGGGAAGGCCAAGGAGAAGAGGCGTGCCGAGCGAACTCGACCGGAAGTTCGATGCGATCTTGTCGGCCGTCACCGGCCCGAATGGGCGCATCCAGATCGGGCGTGACGATCAGGGGCGGGCAATCGTAACCAATTTGCCGCCGACGCTGCCGCTCCTGTTCGACGTCTTCTGCGCCGTCCATGCCGATACGATCGCTGTTATCGCCAACGGGGAGCGCCTCAAATTTTCCGAGCTGAACCGGCAGGCCACGCGCTTGGCGAAGGCCCTGGTCGGTGGGTGGGGCATCCGCAAGGGCGACCGGGTGGCGATCGCGATGCGCAACGCACCCGCATGGATCGTCTGCTACATGGCTGCCTTGAAGGCCGGTGCGATTGCCACTTTGGTCAACGGCTGGTGGCAGCCCGACGAGGTCGCCCATGCCCTCGAACTGACGGAATCCAAACTCATCATCGCCGATGCACCGCGCGCCAGGCGGGTCGCCGCGGCCGGAGTGGCAGCCGAGCTCGTCACGCTGCCGATCGAGCTTACCATCGAGGACGCGCTCGCGCCGCTCCTTGCCAAAGGCAGCGAGGATGCGGAGCTTCCGGCGGTCGCGCCCGAGGACGATGCAACCATCCTGTTCACCTCCGGCTCCACCGGCGCTGCGAAAGGCGCGGTCTCGGCGCACCGCGCGGTCACGACGGGGGTTTATGCCTATTCAATCGCGCTCCTCACTATGCTGGGGATCAAGGAGAGCGAGGGCAATCCGCCGCCCAACCCACCACGAACCCTGGTCGCCGTGCCCCTGTTCCACGTCACCGG
>JALYNE010000280.1 GCA_030773375.1 Pseudomonadota bacterium | reverse complement strand
TCGGCGGCTGGCACGGCGACAGCAGCCGCATGTACCTGGTCGGCGACGTTCCCGTGAAGGCGCGCCGCCTGGTTGAGGTCACCTACGAATGCCTGATGCTCGGGCTCGAGCAGGCAAAGCCCGGCAAGCACCTTGGCGACATCGCCCATGCGATCCAGGCGCACGCCGAAAAGCATCGCTACGGCGTCGTCCGCGATTTTTGCGGCCACGGTCTCGGGCGGCTGTTCCACGACGCGCCGGAAGTCGTCCATGTCGGCCGTCCCGGCACGGGGCCCGAGCTTCGCCCCGGCATGTTCTTCACGGTCGAGCCGATGATCAATATCGGCAAGCCCGCTTGCAAGGTGCTCGAGGACGGCTGGACCGCCGTCACCCGCGACCGCTCGCTTTCGGCGCAGTTCGAGCATTCGATCGGCATCACCGAAGAGGGATGCGAGATCTTCACCAAAAGCCCCAAGGGCCTCGACAAGCCGCTTTACTAGTGGCTCCGTTCGCCCGCGTCGCCCTGATCGGGCTGGGCCTCATTGGCTCCTCCATTGCCCGCGCGGTGCGCGAGCATATGCCGGGCGTCACGCTCACCGGCTACGACGCCGATCCGAAGGTGCGCGCTCGTGCGCGTGAGCTCGGCCTCCTGGAGGGCGTGCCCGACAGCGCCGCCGAAGCCGTCGGGGACGCGGATCTCGTCGTCCTTTGCGTCCCCGTCGGCGCGATGGATGCGGCCGCGGGCGAAATTGCGGCCGCTCTTCCTTCATCGGCGATCGTCAGCGACGTCGGTTCGTCCAAGGCGAGCGTCGCGGCCGTGCTCCGCCAGCGGCTGCCGGGGGCTCGCATCGTCCCGGCCCATCCCGTCGCAGGCACGGAGAATAGCGGGCCGGACGCCGGCTTTGCGAGCCTGTTCCGCGGCCGCTGGTGCATCCTGACACCCGCGGAGGAGGCCGCCGCAGCCGACGTCGAGGCGGTCGCCGACTTCTGGCGCCGGCTCGGCGCCAAGGTCGAGATCATGGACGCGAAACACCACGACCTCGTGCTCGCGGTAACCAGCCACCTCCCCCACCTCATCGCCTATACGATCGTCGGCACCGCCTCGGACCTCGAGGAGGTGACGGAGAGCGAGGTGATCAAGTATTCGGCCGGGGGCTTTCGCGACTTCACCCGGATTGCCGCGTCCAACCCGACGATGTGGCGCGATATCTTCCTCGCCAACAAGGAAGCGGTGCTCGACATGCTTCAGCGCTTCCACGAGGATTTGTCCATGCTGCAGCGTGCGATCCGCTGGGGCGATGGCGACACCTTGTTCGAACTGTTCACACGCACCCGCGCGATCCGCCGCAGCGTCGTCGAGCAAGGCCAGGATGTCGCCCGTCCGGACTTCGGGCGCTCGGAAGGCTGAACGCCCGGCGCGGCGTCGCTTCAACGGCCAGGCTCTGTGCGTGTCGGCAGTCGGCGGATTGCGGAGCTGTCGGCTGCGACGGCAGAAGGAGGCACATGACCATGCCCTTGCCCCTCGCTTTTGCCGCAGCCCTGCTCATGTGCTCCTCACGCACATCAGCCCGATGAATGCGCGCATGTTCCCGCGCGTTCTCGATCAGTACAGGAAAGCAGGCTTCCGCTTCACCACCCTTGGCTCGGCGCAGCGCGATCCCGCTTATCGTCCGGACATGAACCCGTCTTTGCCCCCGCTCGCCTCTCTCGCGGCCCGCGCCGCCGAACGCGGGCTCGCGCTTACTGGGCGTCGCGATCCACGGCCGCTGGTCGAGAATATCTGTCGTGGACCGGGGACCGGGCGAAGCTCCTGACACGAGACGCGCCGCCCACGCGCGGGAGAGGGTTGCAGATCATGGCATCGATCTGCCGCGCCTCGCCCGCGGCCGCACGGGACCGGCACCAGGCGAGGATCCTGTGCAGCCTTTCAATCTCCGCTTGTTGTGCCAGCAATGCATCGGTCGCGTCCTGCAGCAAGGCTTCGATCATTCGGGCACCCCTCCCTTCTGTGCCGCAAGAAGAGCCGTCAATCCGACGGCAGGCAATCCGGGATGGCCGCCGCTCAAGCCTGTGGACAGTACGAATAGACGGCTCTCCGCTGGAAGCACATGGGTGGACCCACGTGCTCGGGGACCTTGCGGGCGTTAAAATGATCCGGGCTCCCCGCGGCAACGGCTTCAGCCATGTATCCGGCGAATGGCCGCCGAGCTGACATGGAGCACCTCAACCGTCGTGTTTGAGCCGATCGGGCCAGCAGCCAGCAGCGCCAGTCGTCCCAAAGTGGCACAAATACCTCTTATGCGACTGTTATAAGAGCAAATAAATCAAGTCCACTCGGCGCAATATAGCAACGACTTACCGCGCCCCTAGGTGCCGGTTATCTTGCTGCGCCCTTAACCCGCTTCGGGTTCGTTACGTCTCAGTTTCGTTCCGGACCCGAACAGCTCCCGGTTTGCTGCCAAATTGTCGCGGAAAACAGAAATCCTCTTCACCCCGTGAACAACAAGTGAACAGGTTCCGACGCGAAGAGTAGCACTGTACAAGAGGAACATTCGCTCTCAGCGCTTGTTTCAACTCCTGCTGGACCGAACAATTGGTTCGCCGGTAATCAAAGTAACTGTAAAGGAGTATGACCATGAAACTCAAGCTCGCCATTTCCGCTATCGCCGCTTGCGGCCTGATGACTGGGGCCGCTCTTGCCGAGCAGCAGAACAAGAACAAGCAGCGCAGCTCTGCTGGAAGCGTAGCGGCCGGAGTTGCAGCCGCGGGTCCGGAAGGCGCAGTCGCCGGCGGCGGCGCAGCCAGCGAAGTGATGCAGGAGCGCAAGCGCCACGGCCAGATGCGTCGCGGCCAGCATGGCGGTCAGCAGGGCGGTCAGCAGGGCGGTCAGCAGGCTATGCAGAGGAACACGCAGCGCTGCGTCCCGGGCACCACGTCCACCAATTCGGCAGGCGCCACTTTCACGGAACGCAACCGCGCCAGCTCTGCCGGCACCACCAGTGGCACTGCCAGCGGCAGCGGCACCAACGCGTCGAGCTCCGAAATCGATGCGGGCAGCACCACCGACAGGCAGGGCTCTGACGCTTTTGTCTTCGGCCGGTCCGACGCCGTCGCCGCCGAACCGACCCGCCGCTGCTAAGCGGGCCTAGAGGAGGCGCGGCCCAGTCGGGTCGCGTCTCCCCTCGACGAGAGGAGGAAGGTCCGATGTTCTATCGAGCTATTGCAGCTTTTGCTGGTCTCGCCGGAATGGCGGCCGCAAGTCCCGCCATCAGTGCCGCCGTGCAGGCTGACGAAGTCAGCGTTTCAGGCAGCGGATGCGAGATCGTTCGAATTCTTGCGGACGGGCGCGAGATCCGATCGACGGCGGGCAAGCCCGCCGCGTCGTCGCGCCGCAGAGGTTCCGGGCGATCGAGCTCGGTCAGCGTGCGATCCCGCTCGGGATCAGGGCACGCGTCGTCCAGCGCATCGTCGTCTTCATCCTCGAGCGGATCCGGAAGCATCGCGCGAGCGGTCTCCTCCCACACCGATGGCCTCGGGCGGACGGTGACCACCACGCACGACGAAAGGGGCTGCTCGGTCGTCATTGACGAACGCTGAGCCCAAGGAGAGTAAAATGACAGCTTACACAGCAAAACCTTTTCTCGCCGTATCGGCGCTGACGCTGGCGGCTTTTGCCGTTCCCGCCGGCGCGCAGGTGGTGAGAGACGGAACCAGCGGCGGCGTCCAGGGCACCGACGTTTCCGCAAGCACATGCGGTGAAGGGACGACCACGGGCACGAGCATCACCGTGTCGGGCTGCGCGGACGCAACCGCCACAAACGGCACGGCGAGCACGACCAGCCGCGCCAGAACCAACGAGCGGATGGGCATGCAGCGGTCGACCGCCACGGCGCGCGACGATGACGAACGCGCACGTTCGCGCACGCACACCATGGTCCGCCAAGGGGAAGTGGTCCGCTCCCGCACCATGTCGACGTACAAGGAGAAGGGCGAACGGCCGGTGCGTGAGGTGACATCGACCAGCTCTACGCCGAAGCAAACCACGACGCCCCCGAAGAAAAAGCCCCAGTAGAGGGCTTGGATCCGCTCCAGCCGCGTGGCGGCTGGAGCAACCTTGTTCGCGTATAGGAGAAGAGACTTGAAAGCCCCCCGTCGCGCAGCCTTGTTGTTGGCTGCGATCAGCTTCCCCGTGGCCGTGACGGCGCAAAACGCTCCGCAGCCAGCCCAGCAGCCGCCCCCGGCAGAAGAAGCGATCCCTGCCCAGGAGCAGCCCGTCTGCCCGGAACCGGCAGCGGGACAGCAGGAACCGGCAGCGGGACAGCAGGGAGGTCAGAGCGGTCAGCAGGGGAACGGCGGCGACGGGCAAAATGAAAAACGAGAGGTCCCAATCGCCAAGGAAGTCGGCGCAGCGGCCGGCGGGACCGTGGGCCAGACCGCCGGCGCCGTTGTCGGGGGGCCGGTCGGCGCGGCAGTCGGCGGCGTGATCTTGGGGAAGGTCGGCGAAGCCGTCGGAAGCCTCGTCAAGAAGAAGAAGAAAAAGAGGAAGCCTCAGGATCAGGCGCAGAATGGGCAGGCGCAGCAGAATGCGGCAGCCCAGCTCCACGTGATCCCCGGTGATCCGCCAATCGTTTGTGCCGGCCCTCCGCAGGCCCAGCAGGCCCCGACCAACAGATAAGCTCGAGGGGGATCACGGCGGATGCGCCTCTCCTTCGCACGACGCCGTCGCTTTTGCAGCGCCCGCAATTGGGCCGACCGTCCGCTAATTCGGACCGTTCTGAC
>JALYNE010000279.1 GCA_030773375.1 Pseudomonadota bacterium | reverse complement strand
GGGACCAGGTAACGGGCGAAGAGCGCCTGCTGACCGAGCGCAACGCCCGCATCCGCGAAGTCGTTCAGGGACCGGACGGCGCCCTCTACCTGCTCACGGATGCCGAGAACGGGAGATTGCTGAAGATGGCCCCGCCGAGATGATGCGGCCTACTACCCCGTGATTTGGTCGGCTCCGGACGTCTCGCCGGAAACTCAGCGCAGATCGCGAACATCCAGGTTGATCCTTAAATCCGAAGGCGCGACCGCGTAGCTCACCTGAACCGATGTTGCTTGGACGCACTCGAGGGCGCTCGCGATCTCGCGCGCGACCTATCCCTGATGGACGTATCTGACTTCCCGACGCGAGCGGAAGAAGGTCGAGATGCTGTTCGCGCACCTCAAGCGCATCCTCAAACTGGATCGTCTGCGCCTCAAGGTCCAGCGGAGCTAAAGACGAGTTCTTCCTCGCCGCAACCGCCCAGAACCTCCGCAAGATGGCAATGCTGATCCGGATGCCGCAGCCGGCCATGGCAGGGTGACCCCAGGCAAGGCCGCTCGCCACGATCCAGCGCCAACGTCAGCTTCTCTCAAAAACCGACTTCTTCAACACAATCGGCGCAAAGCTGTCGTTCAGCGGAGGGCGGACGGCCGAGCTACCGAAATTTCCCGATGATCCGAGTGCCTGGCTTGCTCGTCTGCGGGGCTCGGACGAGCCTCGGGCTGGCTGAGCCGGAAGCGTCAGCCGCCAACCGGTTCCGTGAAGAGGAACGGGTAGAGCATCACGATGATGCCGCCAATGGCGATCACGGCCACCATGACGAGCTTGCTTGCTCGACTGGTGAGGTGCCCCCTTCTGGCGGCAACGCGCGCGCCGACGATCAACAGGGCGCCGAGGATGACGATGGTGTATATGATGGCTGTTGGCATGCACTCCTAACGCGCTTTTTCTGAAATCGTTCGGCGCCGGCACCGCAAAAATGCGCTTCGGCGGATCCCAAATTTAACCCGCGTTAATGCCAGACGCGCCGACTTCGGCTAACCGTTTGTTTGAGTTTGATAATGTTTTGTTGGAGCGGAAGATGGACCATCATGAGATCAGCTACCTGGTCGGGCGCGCCACCACAGAATTTCAGTCGGCTCAGCGCGCGGCCTCGATCGTCGCTGCCCGCCCGCACTACAGCATGGCGGTGGAGTATCTCGAACGGGCCGAAGCCTTGAAACGCCGCCTGCGGTCCGGTCCTGCGATGCAGCAACGGCAGGCGTGATTCTGACGGAACCGAAATAACCATTCAAGGATTTCTCTCTGGGTCAGAACGACGCCGTGTTCCGCGTAAACAGGACCAACAGGGAGAACTTTCCATGAGTACCCGTACCTTTGCGCTAATCTGGGGCATTTTGTTCCTGGTGGCCGGTGTCTCGGGCTTCATTCCGGGGCTGACGACGCCGCCGCATGCCGGCCATCCGCCTCTCGCGGTTGATGCTTTCTACGGACAGGCTTTAGGGCTGTTCCCGGTCAATATCTTGCACAACATAGTGCACCTGCTGTTCGGCGTTTGGGGTCTGCTCGCCTACAAAAGTCTGGCGGCCTCGAAAGGGTTCGCAAAGGGTGTGGCGATCATCTACGCCGTGCTGGTCGTCGCGGGGCTCATTCCTGGGCTGAACACGATGTTCGGGCTGGTTCCGCTCTTCGGCAACGACATCTGGCTGCACTTGATCCTGGCGGTACCGGCTGCTTATTTCGGCTGGATGCATCGCGACCTCGCGACCGACCACAGGTAAGGACGGAAGCGAAGCAGGAAGGGCGGCCCTGGGCCGCCCTTTTTTGCTGGCGGCTACAGATCGCCGCGCCCGGCCACATTCCGGTTCGGACTCAAAGTGTTGCCCTTTGGAACCGGTCGGCGCGAAAACGAATCATCCGGGCCGGATTCATCTTGGCGAAAGCTAGTCTGCGGCATCCGAATGCGGTAAAGGATTGCTATGCAGAAGCTTCATTTCGCCGTGTTCGGCCTCACCCTTGGCGCCCTTTCCGGATCGGTGGCGGCGCAATCCGATCCTGTCGGAGCAGCGCAGCTGCAGCCCGTGCCCTTGCCTCAGGCAACGCCCGTCCTGCCGCAGGTGCAGGCGCCGCCGATCACGGTTGAATGGAACCGGGCAGCCGCGGGGGATCTTCTCAACTATATCGAGCGGGTTGACGGGGAAGGGCTTGATCCCGCCGATTACGAGCCGGAGCGCCTGCGCGAAGCAATTGGAGGCCGCGACGCGACGAAGCTGAACACGGTCGCGACCGAGCTGTTCCTGCGTCTGTCATCGGACCTGGCGCTCGGCCATGTCCGCGGCGACAGCCGTGTCAACTGGCACGTCAACGACCCCGATCTGAACGGCAACGAGCAATATGCGATGATGGAGCGCGCCGTGAAGAACGGAAGCGTTCGCGACACGCTGAGCGCGCTGCTGCCAACACACCCGCAATATGCCGAGCTCAAGTCGGTGCTCGCGGCAACTCCGAAAAGCGAGAAGGCTACGCTCGAGAAGATCCGGATCAACATGGACCGCTGGCGCTGGCTGCCGCGCGACCTCGGTCAGAAATATGTGATCGTGAACGTGCCGGCCTACATGGTCGCCCTGGTCGAAGACGGCCGCGTGGTTGCTCGCCGCCGTGCGGTTGCGGGCGCAGTCAAGACGGCAACGCCGCAGCTCAACGCTTCGATTTCCGGAGTGATCTTCAACCCTTGGTGGGAGGTGCCGAAGAGCATCGCGCCGGAGGTGAGGGGAAAAAAAGGATATGTGGCGGTGAAGGACGAGCAAGGAAACGTCGTCCGCTACCGGCAGCCGCCGGGGCCCAGCAATGCGCTGGGCCGCATGAAGCTGGTCATGCCCAACGATCACGCAATTTATCTGCACGACACGAACGCCAAGGGCCTGTTCGACAAGCAGGCGCGCGCCTACAGCCATGGCTGCATCCGCACGGAGGACGCGCTCGGTTTTGCCGAAGTGCTGCTCCAGCCGACGGGCAAGTGGGACAAGGAAGCGATTCGGAAGGCGCTCGCGTCGGGCAAATCGGTTCAGGCCAGTCTCGCTGCGCCGGTGCCGGTTTACATCACCTACTTCACGGCCGCAGCAATCGCCGATAAGCGCGAGATCATCGCCTACAAGGACATTTACAGCCGCGACACGCCGGTCGTCACCGCGCTGAACCGCGGCGGCAATACGGCTTTTGCCTCCAACTGAGGTTCGATCGGGTCAGGCTCGGAAGGCCTGATCCGTCGATCTTGATGGACGCGCGTAGCCTTCGCCAAGCGCAAGATTTGATGTCGGCTCGAGCCTCGGATCCGCAAGCTTGCCCTCAGATCATCAGTTCGGGGAGAAGGGGGTTCCGGCACGAAGCGGCTCGGTCAAGAGCCTGCTGCATAGGCCGCAGGAAGAACGGAGCTTCGACAAGCTCAGCCCGAACGTGCTGATGCATTATCGCTCGCTCTCGGGTGCTTCCGTTCGGGCCGAGCCCGTCGAAGCCCTGTTGTTCGTTCTTCTGACGAGGATAGAAGTGTCGTAGCACAAAGAAGCTCGGAGGGTAAGAGCTTCAGGCGCGCTCGGCGTAGAGCAGTCGACCCGATCCGAGGCGCGTCATCGCCTCGGCATGGCTGATCCCAGGAAGGGCGAAGCAGCCCTCGCTGCGCCCGAGCTTGCCGTGATCGTGCACCATCTGTGGCTCGGCATACCACGCGCTGTGCACTACGATCGCGCGCGCTTGGGCATTGCTGTTGGTATGGTCGAGGCCATAGAGCCGCAGCGAGTGACCGTATTTTCCGAAATAGGCGTCGCCCGTAAGATAAGCGCCGTTCGAGGTGGCCTCGGATCCGATCTCGTTCGAGAAGCGCTCGAGCCAGCCTGAATGGGCCGGGTCGGACCCACGGCCGTGTGCCACAAGATGCTGGGTAACCATGCCGCTGCGAACATCGACGATGTAGAAACGGGGGTCGCGCGATGGGCGCGTGAAATCGGCGATGCCGATCACGTCGGCATGCGGGATGCGCGACCGCCGCGCCGCAAGGGCAAGGAGCGCGCGCGCCTTCAGGCGAGGATCGATCCGGGGCTGAAGCCGCAAAGCGCTTGCGAAAACCTTCCGGGGGAGTGCTGCCACGGCAGCGGCGGCGGCTCCGCCTGAAAGCAACGTCCTACGCGTGATCGTCAATTTTCCCTCCGGTGGCTGTTTTTCTACGATTTTCCCCCTGTCGTCACAATGAACCGGGCGGCCGACTCGCCCTGCTCCGCCGCACGGCTGAATCCTTTCGCCGCATATTGGGGAACAAAGCTTAAGAAGCTGCTGCTGCCGGAACCGTATCTGCCGCGCGGCGTCTTTTCCGCCTGGGCACGCAATGAGGAGCATCAGTGACAGCGTTCGGCCGCATCGAGGTGAAGCCCGGCCTTGCGCCGATGGAGGCCAAGCTGGTGGACGCGCTCCCCGAGGAGCCTGGCTGGCGCTACGAGCCGAAGTGGGACGGCTTTCGCTGCCTCGTCTTCCGCGACGGAGCCGATGTCGAGCTGCAGTCCAAATCAGGCAAGCCCCTGGGGCGCTATTTCCCCGAAATGGTAGCGGCGGTGCGGGCGCTCAAGGCTGAGCGCTTCGTACTCGACGGCGAGCTCATCATTCCTGTCGGCGGCCTACTCTCGTTCGATGCGCTGCAGATGCGGCTCCATCCAGCGGAAAGCCGGGTGCGCAAGCTTTCACGCGAGACTCCGGCGCAATTGATGCTGTTCGATTGCCTGGCCGCAGAGGACGGGAAGAGCAT
>JALYNE010000278.1 GCA_030773375.1 Pseudomonadota bacterium | reverse complement strand
CCTATCGGGCATCCGGGAACACCTGCGGCCTTTTTACAGCGAGACGGGCCGGCCATCGATCGATCCCGAGCTGATGATCCGGATGCTCATCATCGGCTACTGCATGGGCGTTCGATCCGAGCGCCGGCTGTGCGAGGAGGTGCATCTCAACCTCGCCTAGCTCTACCAAACCGTGGTAGAGCATCGGCGCCATGCGACCCGTCTCGAATACGACCCGCGAGCACTCTGGAGCGCCGGCCAACGCCGCAGTGATCGCTTCGGGCAACGAGGCTGCCGTCACCTCGTGCACCACAGTCCCATCGCCATTGAGGACACAGATGCGTGAACGGGACGCCCCTGGCGGCTAGGTTGTTGCTTCAAGCCCTGCGACAGCAGGAGCATAGGTCTGGTAGCGAAGAACAGCTCACGATGACCGGTTGCCGAGATCGCGCATGTGTCGGATTTGGTTTGACGAGCCCTGTTTCAGCTGCGCCGCACGAGAGAAAGCATCTTCTGCTTCTGCGGTGACGACTGTGGTTGCATCGGCGCCCGCTACGGCCTCCCGCCGTGTCCTTCCTCGGCAGCACCCACCTGGCGGCAGCATCATCTAATAAGCAGCGGCCTCCACTTGACAGATGGTTCACAGTGCCGGGAACGTCTGGGATCGAACGGCCGCTGTGCTCGTTATGACTTTATCGAAATTCTATTCTCGAGGTTCATGATGAAATCCACCACCATTATCTTCGCCTCTGCCATTTTTGCCTTGGGGGCGGCAGCTCCGCTCAATGCGCAAAAGCATGACTCGATGAAACACTCGTCAATGGCAGGCATGAAAATGTCAGATGCAGACATGAACATGATGATGTCGTGCAAGCGAATGTCGAAAACAGCAATGATGAAGAACAATCGTTGTGCAAGTATGATGAAGATGCACCCGGACATGATGAAGATGTCTGCTGCAGACATGAAAAAAATGTCAGCTTGCATGAAGATGTCGGATAGGGCCATGATGGCTGATAAGCGGTGTGCTTCTATGATGAAAATGCATCACGACAAAATGATGTCTCGATAAGCATCTCATCTGGAGACTCCATCTTTCTCTGCCTCGGAACGCGAACCAGTTCAACTCGAAGACAGCGGGGTTCCTGCGCTAGGCGCCGTACAGGCTCGCGTTATGACATGACGTCGTCAACTCCGTCGCGGCTCTCTCGTCCTGGAGCCGTCTCTCTTGCACGTGGGAAGCGAAGAGATGGCGAGCATTCGCCGCAAGTTTGCTTTGACTCCCCCTATCGGGGCCAGCTCGCTTGCCTAAGTTCCCACGGAAACAGGTGCTTTTCCTGCTTAAAATGGTGCAAATTCCGTCACAATTATATTCGAACGGTGACGTTCGTTCAGCCTCTTGAAAACATTTTCTTCGTCTCCGCTTGGCCGACGCTCGCGGGGCTCGTCACCCTTTTTCTGCTGCGCCATCAGGATTGTATCGCTTCAATCCACCGAGAGGCAGAGCGGAACTCATGAGGGATGTCTGAAACGGGTGCTCGCGCACTGCCCAGTAGGAGGGCGCGGTGACGCCCGGCACCTTGATCGTCTTCAAAACGAAGGGCCAGTCCAATAAGCGCAGCCTCTTCGCGCATGAGCTGGCTCATGTGGAGCAATATGGCTACCGCGGAATCGCTTGAGTGGAGGGAGTGCTCTCTCTCGGGCGGCGAACCTTGCTTTCGCCGGCAGCGAAGATGTTGGGGTAGAGCGTCTCAAGAGAGTCGTTGGTGACGACGGTCCTGCCGGTCTCGATACCGAGATCCTCGAGCCCGTAGCCCGTGAGCCGCGCCTTCCGCCCGACTGCGACGATGATTTCATCGAACGGGATCGAGATTTCCTCTTCGCCCGCGCGTGCGATCAGCGTCTTGCCCTCGCAGCGAAAGGCCTCGTGGCCGGTGCGGACCTCGACGCCTTCGTTCCTGAGGGTCTCGGCGACGAATCGCGAGACCTCCTCATCCTCCTTGGAAAGGATTCGCTCTCCATACTCGACCTGAGTCACCTCGGCGCCGAGCCGCGCGAAGGCCTGCGCCATCTCCGTGACGATCGGACCGCCGCCAACGATGACGATCCGCCGCGGCATTTCGTCGCGGCCGCGAAGCGCTCCCACATTCGTATCGCTGGTGAGGGAGCCCGCTCCGGCAAGGCCGGGAATGTCGGGAACGATCGGCTCGGCGCCCGACGCGATGACGATTGAGCGAGCGGTCAGCCGCTCGGATCCGTCGATCTCGACCGTCCAGGGATCGCCGATGCGCGCATAGCCGAGCCTCACGTCAACGCCGAGCTCGGTGTATCGTTCGACGCTGTCGGCCGGCTCAATCGTCCTGATGATGTCGTGAACCCGCTCCATCAGCGCCTTGAAGTCGAAGTCGGGCTCGCGCGGACGAAGCGCCGTAGGCGTCGGCGGTCCGCACCTCGTGCGCGAGGCGTGCGCTGCGGATCAATGCCTTGGAGGCCACGCAGCCGGTTTGAGGCAGTCGCCGCCCATCTTGTGCGCCTCGATCAGCGTCACCTTCGCGCGCACCGTGGCGGCGATGTAGGCCATCACTAGGCCGCCCGTGCCGCCGCCGATCACGACGAGGTTGCGGTCGAAGCGCTTCGGCCGCTTCCAAGACTTGTAGACTCGGCGCTTCCGCATAGCCCCGACGATGAACTTCGCGATCAGCGGGAAAAGGCCGAGGAGCATGAACGACCCGATCAAGGCAGGCGACAGGATGTCCGACGTGCTTTCGATCCGGGCAAGCTGCGTTCCCGCATTCACGTAGACGATCGTGCCGGCCAGCATCCCGATCTGGCTGACGAGGTAGAAGGTGAGGAGCCGCATCCCTGTCAGCCCCATGGCGAGGTTGATGAGGAAGAAGGGGAAGACCGGGATCAGCCGCAAAGTCAAAAGGTAGAACGGCCCGTCCTTCTCAATGCCGTGGTGATCGCCCTGACGCGCCTGCCGAACTTCGCCTTCACCCAGTCCCGCAGCAGATAGCGCGAGGTGAGGAAGGCGAGGCTCGCCCCGATCGAGGAGGCAAAGGAGGCGATCAGGGTGCCGGTCCAGAGGCCGAAGATCGCGCCGGCAGCGAGGGTCAGGATGGCAGCACCCGGGAGGGAGAGCGCGGTCACCGCGACATAGAGGAGGAAGAAGCCGCCGATCGCGGCGAGCGGCCGCTCGGCCACGTTCTCGGCAAGCGTGGCCTGACTCGCCTTCAGCTTCGCCAGCGTCAGATACTGGTCGAGATCGAGGAGGAAGAAAGCCGCGACCGCCGCCGCGATGAGCAGCAGCAGGAGAATGCGCCCGCGCTTCACTCGCTACGGCCGCTGGCGGCCCGCTTGGCATCAAGGGAAAACCGGTCTTCCGGCAAGAAGGCGAGCAGCACGAGGCACGCCGCAGCGACTGTCAGTGACGGAAAAAACAGCATTTGGCTGTCTTCCTTGCTGAGCAGATACATACCCATTGGGTCCGCGAGATAGCGCCAGAGCACCAGCGCTCCTGGGATCAGGATCAGCGCCTGCAGCGAATAAGAAACACGGCGAAAGAGCCCGAGCACCACCATCAGGCCGATCGCCATCTCGGCAACGCCGAAAGCGACCTGTACCCCCTCCATGTTGAGCAGGCCTGAGTAATATTTATTGGCGAGCCCAGGTCCCGCCTTGGGTGCCATGACCCGCAATGATCCCCACAGGACCAGCAGCAGGCCCGTCCCAATGCGCAGCAGCAGCAGCGACCATGGCCTCAGGCGGCTCATCGTGAGATCCTCCGCGCCGCCAAAATCGCGCCGCCGGGGCCGTCCTGCACGAGAACAGCCGAACGATATACGGGGTTGCCTGATCGCCGGATCGGGAAGGAGGCAGCGTCGCCGCTCCATTTGCCGAGCAGGTGGACTTCACGCACAATGTTCTTGTGCGGCAGCGTCCGGCCGCCATTCTCGCCAGCCCGGATTGGCACCTGATGCGTCCGAGGATCATAGCGGATCAACCAGACGTTCGCTGGCCTCGCGGCGGGGCCCTCTCCAATCGAAACACGTGCACCGTTGGCATTGATACCCGGACCCGCACCGCCGCGATCGTAGCGCTTGATGAAGCTGTCGACCTGCGCCTTGTTGCTGCCGACAAGCACGCCGCGGCCATTGACGATCATCTGGGGGGTCGAAACATTATGGCGGCCGCCTGCCTTCGAATATTCCCATTGCCGCGCGGTGTAAGCCGGATGGCCGTAGATGTCTTTCCAGCCGAGCCGGTCCCAGTAGGTAACTGCAAAGCTCAGCGCGAGGATGTCCGGCCGGTCGGCGATCGAATTCAGAACAGCGTTCGCCGGTGGACAGGAGGAGCAACCCTGGCTTTGAAACAGCTCAACCACGATGGGATGATCTGCGTCCGCGGCGAGCGCCGAGGCTGTCGGTGACAGCGCAGCCAGCGCGGCAAGCGCAATGCTCCGCAGCCGGAGGGGGCAAAGGTGTGGCATGATCATCTCCAAGAAGGCGGCCTCTGCCGTTGTTCGCCGCGGCGAGGCGGGAAGTTACCCCGGTGCGAGCCCGCGGCGACTGAGCAACCCCGCCACGGCGACGACGAGCAGGACCGCAACGACATGAACCGCGAGATCGATGAAGGTAACGGCGAACGGGATCTTCGTTGCTGTGAGCCGGCATCCTGACGCGAGGCAATCCTACCGATGCTCCGGGTTGGGGTGACCTGGTCCCTCGCCTTCATCCCATGCGGTGCGCTGGTTCCCGTACGCCGGCACGCCTCCCGCGTCCTTCAGCATGCGG
>JALYNE010000277.1 GCA_030773375.1 Pseudomonadota bacterium | reverse complement strand
GACACGGGCAAGATTAGTTCACCAGTAAGTAACCAAGTTTGAGCATAATGCATGCATCCCCGCACCTGGCGGGAAGGAGGCCAACATGATGGCGCTTATCGCTTCGCAACTCCTGGCATTCATCCTCGGCGGGGGTATCTTTCTTCTGCGATACGATCGCGGCGATTCCGCTGCCTGATCGCGGCTGAAGCCACGCCTGCGATATCGCGAGCCACGCGGCGGCTCCATGAATGTCGAAGCGGACCTGGAGCCAAAGTGGCGGAGAGGGTGGGATTCGAACCCACGGTGAGCTTGCACCCACGGCGGTTTTCAAGACCGCTGCCTTAAACCACTCGGCCACCTCTCCGCTGACTGCCGCCTTAGTCGGCAAGCGACGTTCCGTGCAAGTCGCCGGACGGAACCGGTGTCGCGAGCAACGCGCTTATGCCACAAGGCCCGCGTGAAGAGGAAGTCGATGCGTCTTTTGAGTCAGGTGGTGGCGATCGCCCTCGCCGCGTTTCCGCCGTACAATTCGATTGGCACGGCTGCATTTGCACAGAGTGCCGTCGTGAGCGAGGAGGGGTTTCGCGCTTATCTTCCGCAACTGCGCGCCCAGGCGCGCGCGGCAGGGGTGAGCGAGCGTACGCTCGATGCTCTGTTCCCGACGCTTCAGTTCAGCCGGCGCACGGTGGAGCTCGACCGCGCCCAGCCGGGCGGCACGGCAGGCAATCCCGCCATTCCGCCTTTTGGTCCATATTTGCGCCAGCACGTCACGCCGCCGCTGATCAGCCGGGGGCGCCAGCGTTATGCCGAAAATATCGGGCGCCTCAACGAGATCGGGCGCCGCTACGGAGTCCAACCGCCCGTGCTCGTGGCAATCTGGGGGAAAGAAACAAGTTACGGCGGCGGAATGGGGGACTTCGACCTTTTGAATTCGCTCGCGAGCCTTGCTTATGAGGGCCGCCGTCGCCAGCTCTTCGCCGACGAGTTCATCGCCACCTTGAAGATGTACGAGCGCGGCTTTCCACGATCGCAGCTCAAGGGCAGCTGGGCCGGGGCCACGGGGCATCCCCAGTTTCTTCCCAGCGTCTACATTCGGCTGGCTGTAGACGGTGACGGCGACGGCCGCGCCGACATCTGGCGCAGCCATATCGACGCGCTTGCCTCGATCGCCAACTACCTCAGCAATGCCGGATGGAAGCCCAATGTGAGCTGGGGCTATCGCGTAAGCGTACCCGGCGGGCTCGACACCTCCGCCCTCCGCCCCCGAGTGACCTCGCCCCGCTGTCCACGCGTGCACGAGCGGCATACACGGTGGATGACATTTGGCGAGTGGCGCCGCCTCGGCGTCGTTCCGCTGGATGCACGGGGGCCTGCGGAGACCGAACTGATGAGCCTGCTCGAGCCCGATGGCCGCGGGGCGCCGGCTTATCTCCTCACCACCAATTATCGCACGATCCTCGACTATAATTGCTCCAATTTCTACGCCTTGTCGGTTGGGATCCTCGCCGACGCAATTTCCCGCTGAACCGGCTGGCGCGGCTCCCGAGGAATGGTTAGGATCAAGCCCGCGGCTCCGGCCGCAGGGGCTCAACATCATTCGATCGGTTCTCGCCAATGAAGCGCAACGCTCTGCTTTTCTGTGTCTTCTCCGCCGCTGTTTCACTGCCCGCCGTGGCAGCCGCGCCGCCGTTCGAGACGGTCGCGCCCGTCGCTTACATGGTCGATCTTTCATCGGGTGCGGTGCTTTACGCGAGGGACGCGGACCGCCAGATCCCGCCGGCCTCAATGGCCAAGATGATGACCACCCATCTTGCCTTCCACCTTATCAAGCGGAGGGAACTGACGCTCAACAAGATGTGTCAGGTTCGGCCCGAGACATGGCGCCAGTGGCACGGCCCGCAGGCCGGCTCGACCATGTTCCTCTCGCCAGGCGAGCAGGTCAGCGTCGAAAATCTGCTCCACGGGATCGTCACATTGTCCGGGAACGACGCCACCGTGGTCCTTGCCGAATGCGTTGCCGGCACCGAGCCCGCTTTCGTGGCGCTGATGAACGCGGAAGCCAAGCGGCTCGGCATGACGAATTCCCGTTTCGGAAACTCCAACGGGTGGCCGGATCAGTTCACGCTCACAACCGCGCGCGATCTTGCGAAGCTCGCCGCTGCCACCATCCAGGAGACGCCGGACCTCTATAAGGCCTTCTACCAGAAAGAGAGCTTCACCTGGGGCCGGACCCTGGGCGGCGGGCAGCCGATCACGCAGGGGAACCGCAATCCCTTGCTTGGCCGCGTGCCGGGTGCCGACGGGCTCAAGACCGGCCATACCGAAGAAGCAGGGTACGGCTTCACCGGCTCGGCGGAGCAGAACGGCCGCCGCCTGATCATGGTCGTCGCCGGCCTCTCCAGCTTCAACCAGCGCATCGAGGAGAGCGTGAAGTTCATGGACTGGGGCTTCCGCGCCTGGAAGGCGCAGCCGCTGTTCACCAAGGGCGAAAAGGTCGGCGAGGCGCAAGTCCAGCTCGGCGACGAGGACACCGTTCCGCTCGTTGCGCCCCGCAATCTGGCTGTGACGCTCCCCGCCGGGGTCTCGAGCGGCAACATGCGCGTCAAGGTCGTCTATAATGGGCCGATCAAGGCGCCGATCCGCCAAGGCCAGCACGTCGCGGATCTCATCGTTCAGACGGGCGATACGCCGCCCCAATCGATGCCGCTGATCGCCGCCGAAGCTGTGGGCGAAGCCGGCTTCTTCGATCGCCTGTGGGCAGGTGTAGCCTCGATCTTCGCCTGAGGTGACGCGGGGCCGCTTCATCAGCCTTGAAGGCGGGGAGGGAGTCGGCAAGTCCACTCAGGCAACACGGCTGGCCGAAGCCATCCGGGCCCACGGATATCGCGTCGTGGAAACGCGCGAGCCCGGCGGCAGCCCGGGGGCGGAGGCGATTCGGAGCCTGCTCCTGCAAGGGGAGGAGGACCGCTGGACTGCCGAAGCTGAGGCGTTGCTGTTTGCCGCCGCACGGGCGGACCATGTCGCCAAGCGCATCCAGCCGGCGCTTGCCGACGGAAATTGGGTGCTTTGCGACCGTTTTCTCGACAGCTCGCTTGCTTATCAAGGCGGGGCGGCCGGTCTGGGCATCGACGCCGTGCGCCGGCTGCATGACTTCGGCAGCCGCGGCTTCATGCCCGACCGGACCCTGATCCTCGATCTGCCCGCCGAAGCGGCGGCCGAGCGCGCTTGTCTGCGCGATCGCGGGGGTGCCGACCGGATCGGCGCGCGGAGCGGCGGCTACCACGCCCAAGTGGCCGCCGCCTTTCGCCGGCTTGCCCAAGCGGAGCCCGAGCGCATCCGCATGGTTGACGCGAGCGGCTCGCCCGAGCAAGTCACCGCTCGCCTGGTCGCTGCCCTTAGCGACCTCCTTTGATGCGGCCGCGAACAGACCGGCCGGGCGGGTCGCTGGAGTGAAGCCGCTCTTCGGCCACGATGAATCCGTTGCCGCTTTTGGCGAAAGCCTCGCGAGCGGCCGCCTTCACCATGCCTGGCTTGTCACCGGCCCAGAAGGGGTAGGCAAGGCGTTGTTCGCACAAAAGGCAGCGCTTCGCGTGCTGGCTGAGGGGGCGGGGCCGCCGCTCACCTTGCCCGGCCTCGACGTTCCCGACGAGCATCGCATTGCAAGACTGTTCAGCGCCGGGAGCCACCCGGACGTCATTCGCCTCGAACGCTTGCCGCGCGATGCCGCCGGCGAGGTTGCGCGGAACATCACGATCGAGCAGGTGAGGGGGCTCCAGCGCCTTTTCTCGACAACGGCCACATTTTCTCCCTGGCGCGTCGTTATCATCGATTCCATCGACCACCTCGAACGCCCGGCGGCCAATGCACTGCTCAAGAACCTCGAAGAGCCGCCGCCCAGCAGCCTGTTCCTTCTCGTCAGCCACGCGCCCGAGCGGCTGCTGCCGACGATACGGTCGAGGTGCCGGCTGCTGCGGCTTTCGCCGCTCCCGCCCGACGCCATGACGTCAGCGCTCCGCGCGGCGCTGCCCGATGCAGACGAGGTCGAAATCAGGGATTTAGCCAAGGCGGGAGAAGGCTCACCCGGACGCGCCATCGCCTTTCGCGGCCTCGACATCGCCGCGCTGGATGCGGCGCTGGAGACGTTGGCGCAGGCCGGCGATTCCACCAACGCGAAGCGGAGCGATCTCGCATCGGCTTTGTGCCTGAAATCAGCCCAGCCGCGCTATGAAGCCTTTCTCGCACGCGCTCCGTCTTTCATTGTCGCACGGGCAAAAGAGCGCCGGGGCGTTGCGCTTGCAGAGGCACTCCGCGCCTGGGAGAGGGCCTCGGATGTTGCGAGCAACGCGGTTCGCTTATCGCTCGAGCCGCAGAGTGTCGTTTTCGAGCTCTGCGGCCTCGTCGCCTCACTAGCGCCGCGCCGCTGAGCCCTTTAGATGGCGCCGCGATGAGCAAACCTTTCTACATCACCACCGCGATCAGCTATCCGAACGGCCGGCCCCATATCGGTCACGCCTATGAAGCGATTGCGACGGACGCGATCGCGCGCTTTCAGCGCCAGATGGGCCGGGACGTGTTCTTTCTCACCGGGACCGACGAGCACGGCCTCAAGATGGCGCAGACGGCGCGGGAGAGGGGGGTTGAGCCCGCCGCGCTTGCCGATGAAATGTCATCCTATTTCAAGGCCATGGATGACCGTCTTCAGATCTCCTACGACCGCTTCATCCGCACCACGGAGGCGGCGCACCACAAAGCCAGCCAGGCCATATGGCAGGCGATGGTCGAGAATGGCGACGTGTACC
>JALYNE010000276.1 GCA_030773375.1 Pseudomonadota bacterium | reverse complement strand
CCCGCGTCGATGCGACCGTCATCGAGTGTGAGCTGGAAACCGTCCGTGATCAGGGCATGAAAGCGCGGGAGCTCGGCGGCGTCTGAAACGGTCAGCGCCCCGCCGACCTTGACGTCACCGCCCAGCACGCTCCACCCGCCCCTGGCATTGCTGAGGAGCAGCGGCACAGCAGCGAGCTTCGCATCGCCTCCGGAATAGGCCCCCACAACCCCTTGAGCGTTGAAGCTGCCCGAGAGACTTGCAAGGTCGAGCCGGTTGACGGCGCCGGGCCGGCCGAGGCGGATCGCCACTCCGGAACTGGCAAAGCCTGGGTCCGCAAGGCCGAAGCGAACCTGGTTCGCGGCAAAGGTGATCGGCGCCTGACCGAGCCTCCCGGCAAGGCGGGGGTGACGCACCAGCGCACCTCCCTGGAGGCTTCCCCTGCCGGTCCGCCAGACAAGGGCCCGCCCATCCGGGCAGAGCCTCAGGCTCGTGGCACCGAGACGCAAGCCACCCGCGCGGAGCGCTCCGAAGCGAACGGGCGTGCAGGCTTCCCCGAATGCGAAGCCGCCGCCGCCGAAGCGGCCGCTGACGGGGATGACAAGGTCATCCACCCGCCCGTCGTTGAATGGTCCGCTCAAGGTCGCGGCAGTATCGATCCGGGTCGCGCCGCCTCCGCCAGCGGTGAAGCGCACGTCGGCCAGGCGCAGGGCCGCGCCGCCGGCCGCCATCGGCGCGATCCGCGCGACACCTCGGATCGGTCCACCGGCGCGCTGTTGGGTGAGGCTGAGGCGGGTGTAGGGCAAGCCCCCGCCGCTCAGGACGACGTTGCCATCGATTCGTGTGGCACCGCGAGGCCAACGTAAATTGAGGCCATCGCCGCCGCTCAGCTCCACCGCCGCGCCGCTCCTACTGACGGCGCGAAGCCGCTCGATGCGGACTGCGC
The DNA here is from genome assembly GCA_030773375.1 of Pseudomonadota bacterium. Lineage (GTDB taxonomy): Bacteria > Pseudomonadota > Alphaproteobacteria > Sphingomonadales > Sphingomonadaceae > Allosphingosinicella. Next base: position 3,859 of record JALYNE010000276.1, on the reverse strand, counting down.
CCGAGCCAGAGCGGCTCACCAAACGAAGCGACGCGCGCGCGTCGAACGCCTGCCCCGCTCGAGCAAGTGCGGCAGCAACTGCATCGGCGACCGGTTCAACGGGAGTGCCGCCACCAGCGTCCAAAGCCTCGGCGATCGGGCGCAGATTGCCTTCCCCGCCGCTTATCCCAGCGGCCGACAGATCGGCCAGCAGCGAAGCGTTGCCGAGCCGCGGCGCGAGGGCATAGCGGCCGCTGATCCTGGCGGGGCCAGTCCGGTATCCCCCCACGCTCGTGCCCCGAGCTGCCAAATCCATTCGGCCGCGCAAGTCGTTGGCTCCGCCTTCGAAGGAGATCCGCCCTTCGAGCCTACGCAGCACGTTGCCGCCGCTCTCGAGCTCCGCCACCGCAATGCCGGAATTGCCGCGGGCGCCGTCGAAGCCCGGCGCGAGCGTCGTCTCCAGGGTGAACACCGGGCGAGTGAGCTCAACGCCATCACAGGCCAAGCGGGCGGCTTTCAGAGGTCCGCGAAAGCTGGGCCGCTCTTCCTCCGTCCTCACCTCAGCAAAGAGAACGGGGGCGTCGAGGCGGCAATCATCCCCGAGCTGGAGCTGCCGCGAGGCAGCAGCGATCTTGCCTTCGAAGCTGAAGGCAAGATTGCCTCTCCCTTCGATGCTCCCCCCGATCACGCCCGCCGGAGTTTGAAGCCGGATCGAGGCATCCGCCACGTCGATGCGCTGATTGGGCAGGCGAAACGGCCTTCCAGTCGGCGGAGGCATCAGCTTGTCGAGTTCGCCAAGGCGAAGCTTCCCGTTTTCGATACGCCCGAACAAGCGCACGCCCCGGGCGGTAATGAGGCTTGCCCGCACCTGACGCCAGCCAAGGGCCACGTCGACCTCGACCGAACGGGCGGTCAGATCGGGCCGCTTGGGGTCACCGACCACCAGATTTTCAATGCGCTGCGTTCGAAACCCGATCCGCGTCACCGTGTAGCTTGCCTGGACATCGCGGCGCTCGAACTCGCGCTCGATGAACCGTGTCGCGATGCTGATCCGCGCAAGCCAGATCGTGAGCACGGCGATGACAAGGACGAGGATGAGCGATGCAGCAAGAATGCGCCGGTTCGAGATCCGCCGCCTGACGACACGCTCTTCACCCTCCTCAGCCATGCGCACCTAAAGGAACCGGAAAGCCGCTGCACGAGCATCGAGGCAGAACATCCGATCCAAACCCTCACCAAGCAACAAACGTTCCGCCCCCGTCACCTTCGCGGGCGGCCTCATTGCCTATGGACAGGATGAAGCTTAATCCATCCGGAATGGGCGACCAGAATCCCGAAGGAAGCGGTCACCGCGCCCGCTTGCGCCAGCGATTGTTCGAGGGTGGGCCAGACGCTTTGCTCGACCACGAACTCGTCGAATATCTGCTTGGCCTCGCCCTTCCCAGGCGGGATACCAAGCCGCTGGCGAAAAAGCTGATGCGGGATTTCGGCGGGTTCGGGGCGTTGCTCTCGGCGGACGCAGAAGCGATATCTCGGATCGGCGGCATTTCGGAAGGCGCGGCGGCAGCGCTCAAGATCGCGCAAGCCTCGGCGCTGCGACTGCTCGAAGAAAAGATCGGTGGCCAGCCCGTGCTCAGTTCGTGGCAGGCGCTGCTCGATTATCTTCGCGCCGATATGGCGCACAACCCGATCGAGCGGGTGCGGGTTCTTTATCTCAATTCCAAGAACGTCCTCATCCGCAACGAGCAGATGTCGGAAGGATCGGTGGACGAGGCCGCGGTTTATGTTCGCGAGGTGGTTCGCCGGGCGCTGGAATACCAGGCAACCGCGATCATCCTCGTCCACAACCATCCGAGCGGAGACCCGCAGCCGAGCCAGCAGGATATCAGGCTGACGCGCGACATCATCGAAGCTGGCCGGCATCTCGGCATCGCCGTTCACGACCATGTGATCGTCGGTGCACGCGGGCACAGCAGCATGCGCGCGTTGGGGCTGATTTAGGATTTTCTGCCTGGATGATGCGGCTGAGGCTTTTCTGACCTCGTGATTGCCCAGGCCGGACCGCCTCACGCTGGCCCTCTCTCTCCTGGCGAGACGGACGGCGGAGGCGAGGCTGGAAAGGGCGGCCCCAAGACCGCCCTTCCCTCACCCGTCAGGCGATGCTTACTGCGGCCTGCTGGCGCCGCTTTGAATGAGCGTGAGCATGGCTGCGTTGAGAAGATCCGAGGCTTTCATTCCCGGATCGCGACCGCGCAGGACGCGCTCGACGCGGCTGGCATCACCCAGCACCTCGCCCGCAACTTCCATGAGATCGCCGCTGGGGCCGCCCATGCCGGTGAACCCGCCGCTCATCGCTGCGCCGCTTCCGGCCGGAGCGCCCGTCCACGCGCCAGCCTTGGCAGTTCCACCGGCGCTTCCAGTGCCGCCGGTGCCCGTCATCGCGCCGCTGGTTCCGGTCTGCCCGGTCATGGTGCCACTGGCTTGCGTTTGACCGCTCCCCTGCTGGCTCATGGCTCCGGTCCCGTGCTGCCCGGTGGTGCCGCTGGCCGTGCTCTGGGTCCCGGTGGCGCTTTGCGTGTCCGGAACTCCATCGGTGCTGGTTGAGATGGAATGACTATGGGTCGTCCCCTCGGTGCCGCCGATCGTGTCGGTGCTGCCTTGCGCCGCTGCGGTGCCTGTCGTGGCGGTGGTGCCCGTTGTGGCGGTGGTGCCATGATGGGTTCCCTGCTGACCGGTGCCCATGCTGTGACCGGCGTGACCCTGTGTGGAGGTCGCACCGGTACCCGTCTGGGCAGCAGCGCCGGTATTGGCATTGACCTGCGCCAAGGCAGGGCCTGCCAGCAGCATCGTGCCGGCAAGAAGGATTGCTTTCATCATCGAAGATCTCCTGGTCAAGGGTTCGGCAGCCAAATCGAGTGACAAATCAACTGAGTAGACGCCAACTTCAGCCCCCATGAGCTCGCTGCAACAACTCCCCAGCCAGCCGCCCCGTTCCTCCGCTCCGTCCGATTGAAGCGCCGCCACGTCTTTGCTACCGGCGCTGCTCCCGAACACAGACAGGACCTGCCGATGATCCCCCGTTACTCGCGCCCCCAGATGAGCAGCATCTGGGACGCGGAGACTCGTTTCCGCATCTGGTTCGAGATCGAAGCGCATGCCCTCGACGCAATGGCGGAACTCGGGATCGTTCCTAGAGAAGCGGCGGAGGCCGTCTGGGCTCGGGGTGCTTTCGAGGTCGAGCGGATCGACGCGATCGAGGCCGAGGTGAAGCACGACGTGATTGCGTTCCTGACGAACGTTGCCGAACATGTCGGCCCGGAAGCACGCTTCCTTCACCAGGGCATGACGAGTTCGGACGTGCTCGACACCTGTCTATCGGTGCAGCTTGCCCGCGCGGCCGACCTCTTGATCGAGGATATGGACCGGCTGCTCGAGGTGCTGAAACGCCGGGCCGAAGAGCACAAGATGACGCCGACCATCGGCCGCAGCCACGGCATCCACGCCGAGCCGGTGACGTTCGGGCTGAAGCTTGCTTTTGCCTATGCCGAGTTCGAGCGCGGACGTGCGCGGCTGGTGGCGGCGCGGCAAGAGATCGCAACCTGCGCGATCTCGGGGGCTGTCGGAACCTTCGCCAACGTCGATCCGCGCGTCGAAGCCTATGTGGCTGAGAAATTGGGCCTCAAGGTCGAACCGGTCTCGACGCAGGTGATCCCGCGCGATCGGCACGCCATGTTCTTTGCCACGCTTGGCGTCATTGCCTCATCGATCGAGCGGCTGGCGGTCGAGATCCGCCATTTGCAGCGCACCGAAGTCCTGGAAGCGGAGGAATATTTCGCGCCGGGGCAGAAGGGATCCTCGGCAATGCCGCACAAACGCAATC
>JALYNE010000275.1 GCA_030773375.1 Pseudomonadota bacterium | reverse complement strand
GCCTCACGAATCGTAGCTTTGCCGTGGATTGCACGAGCGTCCGCTTCGCCGAGATGGATCGCGCGGGCTTCCGCCGCGAATGCGTCGCCGACATAATCCGAGCTTTCGAGGATCTTCTTTTGCGCGGTCGCCATTCCGGCGAGCATCGCCTTCACCGCTTCAGGATCGGCGGGCGACGCTTCTGGCGTGGGCGCGGCAGCGGGGCCGATCGTCCGGTTGCCCTTGGCAGCGACGCGTGGCGCCATCACGGCCTTTTCGACGGCGTCCGTGCCGCAAAGCGGACACGTCACGAGCCCGCGCCCCTTCTGCCCCTCATAATCGGCCGTCGAGCCGAACCACGCCTCGAACACATGCCCCTCGGCTCTGCACCTCAAGTCGAACACGATCATGGCACGCCCGCCGGCTCGCCGACCGCGCGCCGATGGCGGATCGCCGGCAGGCGAGATCGGACTTCCTCCACCTGCGCTGGATCGATGTCCGCAAAAGCCACGCCCGGCTCCTCACCCATGTCGAGCAGCACCTTGCCCCAGGGATCGACCACAAGCGAATGCCCGTAAGTCTCCCGGCCGTCCTGGTGCTTGCCTGCCTGCGCTGCCGCCACCACGAACACGCCGGCCTCTATCGCGCGCGCCCGGAGGAGGACATGCCAATGCGCCTGGCCCGTCGGCACGGTGAAAGCCGCAGGGACGGTGAGCATGGTCGCTCCGGCTGTCGTCAGCGCGCGGTAGAGATCGGGAAAACGCATGTCGTAGCAGATCGACAGCCCAAGCCGGCCGGCGGGCGTCTCAACCACCACAGCTGCATCGCCCGGCGCATAGGCGGCCGACTCGCGCCAGCTCTCACCACTGGCAAGATCGACATCGAACAAGTGCATCTTGTCGTAGCGCGCCCTCACGGCCCCTTCGCGGTCGATCACGAAGCCGCGATTGACGAGGCGTCCGTCGGCCCGCTCGCCGGCAAGCGCCAGCGAGCCCAAATGGACCCAGATGCCCGCCGAGGCCGCCGCGTTTCGTACCGCGGCCAGCACCGGGTCGGCGGCTTCGTTGCGGAGGTGAGGCCGGGCACGTTCGCGATCCCGGTCGAGGAGGCCGCTCATCTCGGGGGTGAACAGCATGGCCGCGCCGCCCGCCGCTGCGGCTTGCATCGCCCCCACCAGATCGTCCGCATTCCGACCGGGATCGATCCCGCTGCGCGCCTGGTAAAGCGCAATCCTCATTCAGGCGCCGAGCAGCGAGTCGAGCTTGCCGTCGCGCTCGAGGGCGGCGAGATCGTCTGATCCGCCGACGTGGCTTCCGTCGATGAAAACCTGGGGAACCGTGGTCCGGCCGCCGGCACGCTGGATCATCTCCTCGCGCTTTGCAGCGTCGGCGCTGATCTCATATTCCTCGAACTCGGCGCCCTTCTCCTGAAGGAGCTTCTTGGCGCGGGCGCAATACGGGCAAAAGGCTTTGGTGTAGATTTCGACGCGTGCCATTCAAAACTCCCGTTTTGGCCGGAGCACTTCCCAAGAAAATGGGAACGGGTTTCCCGCTAGCGCTCCACACCGCTAAAGTACGAGCGGCGTGCTGCCCGCCCGCTGGTTTGTCAATCTTCGCCCGGTCCAACAACACGCGCCCAGCAAAGAATGTGCACATGCGCAGCACCACCGCGCTTCAAGGCTTTGGCGCAGGCGTTGGCCGTTGCACCGCTGGTGTGCACATCGTCGATGAGGATGATCGTCCGCCCGGCGACGCGCTTCCGGCCCGCGTCGGTGAGCTGGAAGGCGCTTTGGAGGGCAAGCGCCCGTTCGCGGCGGCCGAGGCCGCGTAGCACAGGCGTCGCCTTGACGCGCCGCAACAGGTCGAGTTCGGCGACCCTCTGGGAGCGCCGGGCGAGCGCGGAGGCAATCAAGGCCGACTGATTGTAACCCCGCCTCCATATCCGCCAGCGGTGAAGTGGAACGGGCACCAGAATCGTGTCCTCCGCCTCCCCATCCAGATGCCGTTGCATGAACCGGGCGAGCGTCTCGGCCACCCCGGGCCTGCCGCCATATTTTAGCTTCAAGACCACCTTGCGGGCAATCTCGCCATAGGCGACCGCCGCCCGCATCCGATCGTAAGCGGGCGGGTTGGCGAGACACGAGCCGCACTCCGCCCCACTGCCTTGATCGAACGGAAATGGCCGGCCGCAGCGTTCGCAGCATGGTTCGCCCAAAAAGGTAAGCGCTTGCCAGCAGACAAGGCAGAAGCGGTGCGGATCGTCGACGACCAAGCCGCAGCCAGGGCAGCGGGGCGGAAGGGCGAAGTCCAGCACCTTTCTTGCGGCCGATCTTGCCGCGCCGGTGGCGACGTGAAGCACAACCCCTTGTCCCTGAAGCGGGCTCGCTGCACAAGCGCCGCATCATGGAGGACAAGCCCTTCGACCGACGCATGCGGCGGCTCGGCCGCGACCGCGCGGCGTCGCGCTTTTCCCAGGCCAATTACCTCCACCGGCTGGCTGCGGACGAACTGCTCGAGCGGCTGGACCTGGTGACACGCGAATTCCGGGTTGCGCTCGATCTCGGCTGTAGCGACGGCTATTTGGGCGGGCAGCTTCGGCAGCGCGGCCTTGACGTGACCTTCGCCGATGCGGGCCACGCCTTCGCCCGCGGCAGCGGCGGCGTGCAATGCGACGAGGACCGGCTCCCCTTTCGCGATCAGGCCTTCGATCTCATCGTTTCGGTCGGTGTTCTCGACACGGTGAACGATCTGCCCGGGGCGCTGACGCTGATCCGTCGCGCACTGAAGCCGGATGGGCTCTTCCTTGCCGCCTTTGCCGGAGCAGGAAGCCTGCCGCGCCTCAAGCGGGCGATGATGGCTGCCGATGCCGTGGAAGGGACCGCATCTCCTCGAATCCACCCTCAGATCGATGTACGCGCCGCCGGCGACCTCCTGACGCGCGCGGGGTTTGCGCTTCAGGTCGCCGACTCGATGGGCGTGGACGTGCGCTTCTCGAGCATGCTGAGGCTGGTGCGCGACCTCAGGGCAATGGCTGCAACCAACATCCTCCAGACCCGCTCGAGGAGCCCGCTTTCGCGCTATGCCGTAGTGGCGGCCCTTGCGGAGTTCGAGGACAAGGCCGATGCCGACGGCAAGACGAGCGAACGCTTCGAGATCGTCTACCTGACCGGCTGGGCGCCCTCGCCCGATCAGCCAGCGCCTGCGCGGCGCGGCAGCGCAACCGCTTCGCTGGCGGCGGCGCTGCGCTCCACTTCTAGAGTGCTTTCAAGTCAGGTGGAATCACCTGACGGCTCGGAAAGCACGGCAAACAAAGGAAAGTGGACCCGTTCTCGGTTCAATCCAACCGGGAACGGGTCTAAATAAGCGCGTCCAGAAGCCCGATCAGCGGCTTGTCGGCGGGCGGCATTTCGAGCCCGAACATATGGGTGGGCCGCACCCATTGGAGCGCGGTCGCATCCAGCGGCTGCGGCTGCCCGCGCCACTTACGGCAAATGTAGAGAAGAAGAAGCATGTGCCGCTCGCCAGTGCGGGCGCTCGCGAAAGCCGCTGGAGCAAGGCAGGCTTCCTCGGTCTCGATGCCGAGTTCCTCGCGAAGCTCGCGAATCAGCGCGGCTTCGGGGAGTTCCCCCTCATCGACTTTTCCGCCGGGGAATTCCCAAAGCCCTTCCATGTGGCGGCCGGGCGGACGTTGCTGGAGGAGGACTCGGTCGTCCCCATCGACCAGCGCCGCGGCAACCACCAGCGTCGTCGGATTATCTGCCACCAAGAGCTTTCGCTAGGTTTTTGTAAACCGGTTTCGGCATAACCCTCACGTCGGGCCGAGAGGTTTCGGCCCGATGGGGATAGGGACATGCGTGGGTCAAAGGCAAGGCTCAGTCGGGACGAAAGCGGAGTCGCATTGGTCGATTACGCGCTCATCGCTGCCCTCATCGTTCTCGCCATCGTCGCCGGCCTGGCACAGGTTTCCGGCACCACGGGTCAAATGTGGAACCACGCCGAGCAACCTTACCGTTCGACCTGAAGCGACTGTCTTGGTCGAGCTCGAAGCAAGGGGCGGCGGAACTTTTCCGCCGCCCCTGCTCATTTCCTGACCCGTTCCTGGTTCGATCTAGCTGCGCGCGCCGTAGACCACGACCTTCACCTTTTCCCCGGGCCTCAGCTGGCTGTTCGCCTGCAGCGAGTTGAGCGTCAGGAAGCGCTCCAGCTGGAGGTCGCGATAGGCCATCCGACTGGCGAGGCTGCGCACCGTGTCGCCCGGGCGAACCGTCACAACATCGATCACGCGCGGCCTGATCGCTGCCGCCTCATTGGGCGTGAGCCGCCTCAGCGATCCCACCAGTGACCCGAACGGCCCGATCCCGGCACCGCCCCTGGTCAGGGTCACGAAGTGATAAGCGGTGTTCGAGTCCCACTGATAGGCGAAAACGGTGACGTCCACCGGCCCCTGCTGCGTTTGAGCGGTCGTGCTCGTGTAAGCGGCCGGGATGCCGTTGACCGTCGTTGTGCGCGGCTGCGGGATCTGCAGCTGCCCCGTCTGCTGGCCCGCGATCGATTGGAAAACCTGCGCGATGTAGCTGGAAAGATTTCCGTTGAACTGGCCGGTCGAGAACTGCGCCTGTCCGTTCGAGCCGGTGATGCTGACGGCGCGGGTCCCGTTCTGGATCCCGTAGCCCTGCGGTACGGTGAAGCCGAGGCGAAGGTCGGGATGGACGAAGTCCCTCCCCTCGACAATGCCCTGCCGTGGATCGTCGTCGACCAGAACACCGTCGACCTGGGCAAGGAACTGATCACGATTGCGAGCGCCCG
>JALYNE010000274.1 GCA_030773375.1 Pseudomonadota bacterium | reverse complement strand
CAATCCAGCGCCCAGCGATCAATCCCGCACTGCGCCGCGCTTATGATTTGAGGGGCGTCGTGGGCCGCACGCTCACTCCGCAAGACGCGCATGGCGTCGGCCGCGCCTTCGCAGCGCTGGCCCGGGCCACGGACAAGAGCAGGATCGCGGTCTCGCGAGATGGCCGGCTGAGTTCGCCCGACCTTGAGGCGGAGCTCGTCCGCGGTCTGGTGGAAGGCGGGATCCGCGTCTTTCGGATGCCGCTCGGGCCGACGCCGCTCGTCTCCTTCGCGATCCACCGCCTCGGGCTCGATGGCGGCATCATGATCACGGGCTCGCACAATCCGGCGGACCAAAACGGCTTCAAGCTCCATCTCGGGGGCAATCCGATCTACGGCGAAGCGCTCCGTGCGCTGTGGGAGGTGGACCCAGCTCCGGCTCGCGGCGGCGAAGTGATCGAGGTCGATCTTGCCGAGGACTATCTGGCAGCGCTCGTTTCAGAGGCCGAGCGGCCGATGTCGGTCGCCTGGGACAGCGGCAACGGAGCGACGGGCGCAATCGTGGAGCGGCTAGTTAAGCTCCTGCCCGGCCGGCACTTCACCCTGCTCACCGATATCGATGGCACTTTTCCCAACCATCACCCCGATCCCTCCGTCCCCGAAAACCTCCGCGATGTCGCTGAGGCCGTGGCCCGCCACGGCCTCGATCTCGGCATTGCCTTCGATGGTGACGGGGATCGTATCGGCCTGGTCGATTCCGCCGGAGAAATCGTCTGGGCGGACCAGCTCCTGCTTCTTCTCGCCCGCGACCTCCTCCGCGACCGGCCGGGAAGCGCCATCGTTGCCGACGTCAAGTCGAGCGGCACGCTGTTCGACGGCATCGCAGCGGCCGGCGGGCGGCCCATCATGGGGCCGTCAGGCTATGTGCTCGTGCGCGAGAAGATGCTTCGGGAAGCGGCGCCGCTTGCCGGGGAAATGAGCGGCCACATCTTTTTCGGAGATTGCTGGCACCATGCCGACGATGGCCTCTACGTCGCGATGCGTGCGCTCCGGGCCATTACCCGATCGGGCACAAGCCTGCGCGAATTCCGCGAAAGCTTGCCGCCCGTCTTTGCGACGCCCGAGCTCCGCCTCGCCTGCCCTGACGAGCGCAAGGCCGAAATCCTCGCCGGCATCGCCGGCCGGATCGAAGGCTCCGGCGCACGGATCGATCGCACCGACGGCCTCCGCGTCATGGAAGCCGACGGTTGGTGGCTGCTCCGCGCATCCGGTACGGAGCCGAAGCTCACTGCCCGGTGCGAAGCGGCCGATCCCGCAGCGCTGGGCAGCATGAAGAACCGCCTCGCCGAACATCTCGGTGCCTTTGGTCTTTGCCTCGACTGAACCGCGAGACTTTCCAGCCGGAGTTGATCGACCGCTCAGCCGCCAAAAGGCGGTAGCGCACCCAAATGCAATCCACTTCGCGCTGGTGGCTGCTCCTGATCAGCGGCCGCCCATCCAAAACGTGATCGCAACGAGCAGGCCGAAGATGAAGAAGGCGGCTATGCAGCCCAACGGAAAGCGCAAAGCCGCCCGCCTCGGGGGTGCGGCGTCTGCCGCTGGATCTCCGCTCAGCTTATCGTCTTCAGCCATTTGTTTATCCTCGCCAATGGGAGTGGCAACAAGAACGTGGACCTCATTGCAAGGTTCACAAGGCAATGGATCCGCGCGAAGCCGGATGGGCAATCTCCCCATCCGGCGGCGAGCGGAGGAGCTGCATGGCCGATCGGTAGCCGTCGAGCGTGCCGACATCGACATAGGACGTGCCCGCCCGCACGCCTACGGCGTCGCCGCCTTGCGCCAGCCACGCGTTCACGAGCGTGCCGACATATTCATCGGGTTCCGGTCGGCTCTTCCAGAAATCATGGAGCTCGTGGAAGACGTGGCCGGGCATCTTGAATGCGCCCCAGATCCAGTTCGACCGCGCGTCCGCCGACTTGACCTGGATCTCCTCGACGCGTCCAGCCGCGTCGGTCACCACCGCATCGAAGAATTGCGGCTGCTCGACCGGGAAGAGAAGAAAGGAAAGCCTGTCGTCCGGAAGCCTGGCAAGCGCGTCTTCAGGAAACCAGATCGTGTCCGGCAGACCCACCAGCACCGGCTCGTCGCGCGGGATCACCGGATGCGCGCGGAAGATCGCATCGCAAAGCCCGACCGCGTGCGGCTGCACAACATAAGCGAGGTCGGCCACCGTCACTCGCCCCGTCCCGTAATATTCCATGATATCGGATTTGCCCGGCGAGATGACGAAGCAGATCTTCGACGCGCCGGCCCGTACCATCCGGTCGACCAGATATTCACTCACGGCTTTCGGGCGCTCGGTGCGTTCCTCGGAGCGGCCGCCGACCGGCAGCAGTTCCTTCGAAAATGCAAGCGGCTGGATTCGAGTGCCGTTCCCCGCCGCCGGTATCACTCCCCACATATCATTCTCCCGCCATGAGCATCGGGCTTGCCGCTGCGGCCCCGAGACCGTTCAGCAGCGCCACGAGTTCCCGCGCCCGGTGCTCGGACGTGTGCTCAGCAAGCACGCGCTCGCGTGCCGCACGCGCGATCTGGAGCGTTTCTTCCTCCGGTAGATCGAGCGCCGCCACCGCATCTTCCCGGGAGCGGGCGATAAGGATTTCGGCCCCGGGTTCGAAGAACCTGTCCAGCCCCTCCCACCAGTCGCTGAGCAGCGGGACGCCGCACGCCGCGGCCTCGAACAGCCGCCCGGACGGGCAATAGCCCATCGCCGCCATGTCTGCCCGAGTGACGTTCAGCGTCAGGCGCGACGAGCAGAAAAAGGCGGGATGATCGGCGGGCGGCAGGTGGCGCACGAAAAGGATGTTATCGGTCCAGGGGAAGTCTTCCGGATATCCCGAACCGCCGATGACGAAGCGGAGATTGGGCCTGAGCCTCGCGGGCTCGATGAACAGGCTCTCCAACGCGGCCTGGCGGTCCGCCGCGTAGGTGCCGAGGTAGGAAAGATCGGCCTCAAACAGCGCCGAGGGCTGAGCCGGCTTGTGGAGGGCGGGATCGACGTGGCCGTAAAGCGGTGCCACGCGCGCCGCGCCGAGCCGCTCCTTCAGCGCCGACAGCGCCTCACCGCCTGTATAGCTCAGCACCAGGTCGAACTCGCCCAGCCCGTAGGGCGGCACATAGGCCACGTGATCGCCGGCACCGAGCCTGGCGAGCGTCACCGGCGTGTCGAGATCGTAGAAGGACGTGATCGCCGGCGCTTCCGCCAGGATCAGATCGGATGCGGCAATGGCATCGGGGCAATATGAAGTGACCATCGCCACGTCCGAGCGCGCGATTTCAGCCGATGCCTTGGCGCGGACGCTTTCCCAGTCCCGGTAAAGGACGAGCTCGGCGCCGTCCCAAAGCGCATGGAGATCGCGCGCGCCGGCATAATAGGAAACATCGCGCTCGAAGAAGACTATTTGGTGCCCCGCTTTGGTGAGCGCGCGGATAAGGCCGCGCCACAAGGTCGCATGGCCGTTCCCCCAGGAGGAACTGACGGTGAGGCCAAAAATGGCGAACTTCATCGGCCCCTCCCGTCACCACACAGCGCGAGAGAGCGGCCGTGCGTCACAAGTGCCAAAGGCCCGCTCAGCGCCCGCCGCTTTTCACATTGCCGGAGGATGCATCCCCACTGGGTCCGCCTCCGGTACCGAGGCTCCCCATCCCGGCACCCGGGCCTCCCCCTGGGGCGGTACCACCCGGCTGAAGACCACTCGAAATCCCTCCGCCGCCCAGCGGAGCGGTGTCGACCGGTTGCGGTGCGTCAGCCTCGCCGCCTTTAAGCTCCGCTTCACTCTCGCGCTTTTCGGCCATCCCTGTCTCTCCCGCGGCAGTGCTGGATCGAACCGCCCCCGAACCGATTGGTTCCCGCCCCGCCGCCTTCCAGGTGCCGAAGCAGCGGAACGAGCCCCGCTTGGTGACGTTGGCCACTTCTTTCCAGGGAGTTTCCATGTTGCAGCAAACAGCGGACGCTGCGCCCGCTGAGGATCAGGCTGGGGAGGCTCGCCGGCGGCGGAGCGCCGCCGCCTTGGGCCCTGCCGTGGCGCGTATTTGCGGAGCGCTTGGCCACGGCGATCTCATCTTCGTCGCCTGCAGCGAGCAACGCGCCGAAGCGATGGCTGCCGCGGTCCAGGCGCTCAGCGATGCGCTGGTGCTCTGGTGTCCGCCGCACGATGCCTTTCCGGGGGAGGACGCTCCCTCCTCGCCCGCGGTGGCGGGACGGCGGGTCGCCGCTTTGAGCGCACTTCACGAACGAGGCGAGCGCCCTGTGCTCCTCGTGACCGATGCCGCTGCGGCCGCGCAGAAGCTCGCAGCACCTGCCGCCTTCAAGGGCCTGCAGCGGATCGTCGAACCGGGCCAGGAAATCGAAGGCGAGGCGCTCGCGGGGGAGCTCGAGGCGTTCGGCTATTTCCGCGACGACCGTGTCGACGAGCCGGGAGAAATGGCGATCCGCGGCGGCGCCATCGATCTCTTCCCGGCCGACGCGGAAAAGCCGGTCAGGATCCACCTCGAAGGCGGCCGCGTCGAGCGGATCAGCGCTTATGATCCGGTGAGCCAGCTCGGCAGCCACGAGCAGATTGAACGGCTGATCATCCGTCCCGCGATCGAACCGGCACCCGGCGCGGACGCAGTCACGATCTTCGACCACCTTGCCGGCGCGGTGGTGGCGCTCGACCCCGAAGCGGAAGACCGACGCGATCGCTTCATCGAGCTCGTCGAGGAAGCCGCAGCACGCAAGGGCAAGGCTGCGCTCGCCGGAGACGCGGCCTG
>JALYNE010000273.1 GCA_030773375.1 Pseudomonadota bacterium | reverse complement strand
CGCCTGCGCCGGCGGTGCCAGCCGTACCCGCCGTGCCGGTGACCGGCAGCGCCGCCGATCGGGCGAGCCAGGCCGCAGGCGGGCCAGTCGCCAAGCAGGACGTGTTCAAGGCGGCGGAAGGCTTGTTCGGCAGGGGCGCCGAAGGGCTTGCCGAGCTGATCGAGAACCTGCTGCGCAAGCAGGGCCAGCCGAGCGGCTACATCACCGGCCGGGAGGCAGGCGGCGCCTTTGCCGTCGGCCTTCGCTACGGTGAGGGCACGCTTCACCACGGCGTCGAGGGTGATCGCCCCGTCTTCTGGACGGGGCCGTCGCTCGGCTTCGACTTCGGGGCGGACGCGAACAAGGTGTTCGTGCTCGTCTACAATCTCCACGACAGCCAGGAGCTCTTCAAGCGCTACCCCGGTGCCGAGGGGAACGCTTACGCGGTCGGCGGCTTCACCGCCAGCTACATGCGCCGCGGCGACGTCGTGCTGATCCCGATCCGGATGGGCATGGGCCTGAGGCTCGGCCTGAATGCGGGCTATCTGAGGTTCTCCGAAAAGAACCGCTGGATGCCATTCTAGCCTCGTTCCCGGTCGGGTTGAACCGGGAACGGGTCCAACTTCCTGTTTTTGCCGTGCTTTCCGAGCCGTCAGGTGACTCCTATCAATGGTTCGACGGCCTGACAGAGATCAGCGCCGCTCGCGGCTGAGGCGCGTCATCAGGATGGCGGCGCGCTTCGCCTGCCGGTCGAGGCTGTCGAGATAGATGAACTCGCCAGGCGCATGGGAGCCCTCGCCCGCAGTGCCGAGGCCGATCAGCCCGTCCACATCCTCGGCGACGAAACTGATGTCGCCAGCGCCGCGCTTCAACGGATCGAGCACCGGCATCTCGGCGAGGCCAAGATCGCGGTTGACGACGTTCAGGCGATCGAGCAGCTGCTTGTTGCCGGCGGTCGGGGCCATCGGCGGGTAGCCGCCTTCATCGAAGCTGATCTCGGCGCTCGTGCCGGGAAGGTGCCTGGCGACGATCTCGCGCATCTTGGCGATCACCCGCTGCTCCTGCTCACGGGAAAGCGTGCGGATGTCGCCTCTGGCGATCGCAATTTCCGGGATGATGTTGGTCTTGCCGGTTGCCGTCGCGCGGATCTTCCCCTCATCGAGCGTTGCTGTCGAGCCGCCGGCGACGAGGCCGACATTGAAGGTGAGGTTCTGTTCGGGAAGCTCGGTCCGGAAGGCGGCAATGATCCGCGCGAGCTCGTAGATTGCGCCGTTGCCGGCGGTCGGGCCGAAGATGCCGCTCGAATGGCCGGTCCTGCCTTTGGCGCGAATTTCCCAGCTGCCGGAGCTGCGGCGCGCGATCGACCCCATGTCACGGCCATTCTCCTGGGCGAGGCCTTCGAAATCGAGCGCGACGTCGGCGCGCTTGCCGGCAGCGACGAGATCGCGGCGGGCGACCTCGATCGGGCTTCCCGCATCTTCCTCGTCGCCGGTGAGAACGATTTCGATGTCGGCGTGCCTCAGCGTGCCTGCCGCCTGCATCGCGCGGAGCGCGGCCACCATCACGACGATCCCGCCTTTGTTGTCACCCACTCCGGGTCCGATCGCGCGATTGCCTTCGCGCTTGAAGCCCTGGAACGGCGAATCGGGCTCGAACACCGTGTCGAGATGCCCGATCAGCAGCATGCGCTTGCCGCGGCCGTTTCCTTTGTGCGTCGCGACGATGTGGCCCGCACGACCTGCCTCCTTCATCGGTACCCACCGCACGTCGAATCCGAGCGGTTCGAGCTCGGCCCGCATCATGCGCCCCACCGCCTCGACGCCGGCGAGGTTGAGCGAGCCGCTGTTCTGGTTGACCAGCCGTTCGAGGAGGCCGATCGTCCGCTCTCGCTCGCGCTCCACCGTCTGGACCGTTTTTTGCTCAGGGCTGCTGAGCTTTGCCTCGGCGGCGACGGGAACAAGCGTGGCGGCAAGCAAGGTGAACAGCAGGGCCTTCATCGGCGATCTCCGGAATCTCGTGTCGCGATGAGGTTAGCCGCTGCAAGCGTGGGATCAAGCTGCACAGCCGACGAACCCAGCGGCCTCCTGCCGCGTTGTCGCTGGTGAAGGAGAAGCATCTATGAGCAACAAGCATTTGCGTCCCGACGAAACCCCGGTCGAGCTCCAGGACGATCTTGATCGAAACCCCGGCATCGGCCAGTCCGGCGGTCTGTTCGCCCGCACCAGCGGCAAGGACGCGGAGCTGATCGAAGGCGACAACACGATCGAGGGCGACACGGAAAATGACGGCGGCAATGCCGGCGGCGTCAACCCGAACATCGGCCGCACCAACGAGTGAGGATCTGCCGCATCTGGCGCGGCTGGACGAGCCCCGAAAATGCCGCGGCCTATCAGGACCTCGTCTGGAGCACCGTCATCCCGGAGATGATCGAGGCGCGCCGGATCGAGGGTTTCCGCCAGATCGACCTCATGCGCCGCGACTTACGCGATGAGGTCGAGTTCGCGACGATCATGTGGTTCGACAGCGTAGAGGCGATCAAGGCCTTTGCGGGCGAGGATGAAGAGGTCAGCGACGTGCCTCCCGCCGCCCGCGCGGTCCTTTCCCGCTTCGACGAGCGGGCGGCGCATTACGACGTGCTCGACCGCCGGCCGCAGCCCTGATCCCTTCCCGGAAGGAGGCCTCGTCAAAGGACGTATTTGGACAGGTCTGTGTTGCGGGCGATGTCGGCGAGCTGCGCTTCGACATAAGCGGCATCGATGAGGACGCGATCGCCGCGGCGATCTTCGGCGTGGAAGCTCACCTCCTCGAGAAGCTTTTCCATCACCGTCTGCAGGCGGCGCGCACCGATATTCTCGATCTGGCCGTTCACCTCGGCTGCAATGCGGGCGACCGCCTTGATGCCGTCTTCGGTGAACTCGATCTCCACCCCTTCGGTACCGATGAGCGCGCGGTACTGCTCGGTGAGGCTGGCCTGCGTGTCCGACAGGATCCGGACGAAATCCTCTTCCGTCAGGGCCTTCAGTTCGACCCGGATCGGCAAGCGGCCCTGCAGCTCGGGAAGAAGGTCGCTGGGCTTGGCCACGTGGAAGGCACCCGACGCGATGAAGAGGATGTGGTCCGTCTTCATCGGCCCGTATTTGGTCGCGACCGTGGTCCCTTCGATCAGCGGCAGAAGGTCGCGCTGGACGCCTTCGCGGCTGACGGAGCCGCCGCGCACGTCCGACACGGCGATCTTGTCGATCTCGTCGATGAAGACAATGCCGTTGGCTTCCGCATCGGCCAGCGCCGCCCGCGTCACGTCCTCGTCGTCCAGGCGCTTATCGGCTTCCTCTTCCACGAGCTTCGCCCAGGCGTCGCCCACCTTCATCCGCCGCCGCTTCTTGGGCTGTTGTCCCAGCGCCTTCGACATCATGTCGGAAAGGTTGATCATGCCGACCTGGCCGCCCATTCCCGGGATCTCGAATGGAGCAGCGGGCGTTTCGTTGACCTCCACTTCCACCTCGCTGTTCTCGAGGTGGCCATCGTGGAAGCGCTGCCGAAAGCTTTGGCGGGTCGCCTCGCTGGCACCCTTCCCGGTCAGCGCGTCGAGCAGGCGCTCCATTGCCGCTTCCTCGGCCGCGTCCCGGACGGCGATTCGCCGCCGCTCCTTTTCTAGCCGCACGGCTTCCTCGACGAGGTCGCGCGCGATTTGCTCGACGTCGCGGCCGACATAGCCGACCTCGGTGAACTTGGTCGCTTCCACCTTGACGAAGGGCGCGTCGGCGAGGCGAGCGAGCCGCCGCGAAATTTCCGTCTTGCCGCAGCCGGTCGGCCCGATCATCAGGATGTTCTTGGGCGTCACCTCGTCGCGAAGCGCGTCCGCCAGGCGCTGCCGGCGCCAGCGGTTGCGGAGCGCGACCGCGACGGCGCGCTTGGCGTCCTTCTGGCCGATAATGTGAGCGTCGAGCGCCGCCACCACCGCCTTGGGAGTGAGAGCGTCGTTCATATGTCCGGCGGCCGGGGCGACCCCGTGAAACTGATAAGTCATGCTGTCTCCAGCTTTTCGACGGTGAGGTTGTCGTTGGTGTATACGCAGATCTCGGCGGCGATCTTCATCGCCCTGCGGGCGATGGTTTCCGCATCCTCTTCATATTGGAAGATGGCGGTCGCGGCGGCGAGCGCGAAATTGCCGCCCGAGCCGATTGCGGTGACGCCGGACCCCGGTTCGAGCACGTCGCCATTGCCGGTCAGGACCAAAGTCACGTCCTTGTCGGCGACGATCATCATCGCCTCGAGGTTTCTCAGATATTTGTCCGTCCGCCAATCCTTCGCGAGCTCCACCGCTGCGCGCATCAAGGCGCCGTGATGCTGCTCGAGCTTGCGCTCCAGCCGATCGAACAAGGTGAACGCGTCGGCGGTCGCCCCGGCAAAGCCGCCGATGACCGATCCGTCGCCAAGCCGGCGCACCTTGCGCGCATTTGGCTTGATCACCGTCTGGCCGAGCGAAACCTGCCCATCGCCCGCCACCACTGCGTGCCCATTTTTCCGTACTGCCAGGATCGTTGTCCCGTGCCAGCTTTCCATGATCTCTCCCGCTCCTACGCCCGCTCATTTGGGATCGGCGCCCCCGGCGTGCAACCTCGGCCCGTCCGTGCGGGCGGAGGCCGGCCTCTCCGTGCGGCCTCGTTTTCGCGAAAAGGATTCCCAGTCGCCTCCTGCCCGGCTAGTTTGGGCCAGTGATTGAGATCGTCCTGCTGCTCGGGCTGATCGCGCTTTATGGCGCGCACCGCCAGACGCTCGGGCGGGTGAAGGCGCTCGAGCGTCACATCGAGGATCTTCTGGGCGCTCCGGAGC
>JALYNE010000272.1 GCA_030773375.1 Pseudomonadota bacterium | reverse complement strand
CGGCGGACAGACCCGAGTTCCTCGCCGACCTGGGCCTTGAGGAGACGGGCCTCGCCCGCGTCATCCGCGCCGGCTACGAGCTTCTCGACCTCATCACCTTCTTCACGGCGGGCCCAAAGGAATCGCGGGCGTGGACGGTGGAGAAGGGATCCAAGGCACCGCAGGCCGCTGGCGTTATTCACTCCGATTTCGAGCGCGGCTTCATCCGCGCCGAGACCATAGCCTACCAAGATTATGTCGCCTGCGGCGGCGAAGCGGGCGCCCGCGATGCAGGCAAGCTTCGCTCAGAGGGCAAGGAATATGTGGTCCAGGACGGCGACGTCATGCTGTTCCGGTTCAACGTCTAGACTCAGCGGCTTCGATCTTGCGGCGGGAGTTCCTCCTCGCATTTTACGCCCGCAGTGCCATTCTCATCGCACCCTGCTAGCAAGCTGAAGGGCGGGGAGCTATTTCGATGATCTACTTCGAGGACCTGGAAGTCGGGCAAACCACGTACTTCGGGAGCTACGACGTGATACGCGAAGAGGTGATCGAGTTTGCGCGTAAGTATGACCCGCAGCCTTTCCACCTTTCGGACGAAGCAGCGGCGAAGACGCATTTCGGGCGGCTTGCGGCGAGCGGCTGGCACAGCTGCGCGATGACAATGGCAGTGATCGCACGCCATGTCGTCGACACCGAACAGGCGGGGCTTGGATCCCCGGGTGTCGATGAGCTGAGATGGCTGAAGCCCGTCTACCCCGGCGACACCCTTCACGTGTCGAGCACGGTCGTCGAAAAGCGGCCTTCGCAAAGCAAGCCCGAGATCGGCTCCTTCCGGTCGGCAACAACGGTCACAAACCAGCACAGCGAGCCGGTGCTGCGCTTCACCTCGATCGTGCTGATGCGTCGGCGGCCGGCAGAGGCTTGATCACTCCTCCGTGCGGAACAATGAGGAGGAATGCGTCAGTTCTGCCCGCGCCGGTGGCTTCGGCGATGCTCGCGGAAGGCGCGATTCTCCTCACGCCGATGCGCGCGGAACTGATCGCGCGTCATCTCGCCTCGATCTAAGGCGCGGCGCTCATCGCGAAAGTGCTGACGAAACGCGCGTTCCTCGCCGCGGAAATGCTGGCGAAGACCGCGCCGCCCTTCCCAATAGCGGCGTTGGCCGTCGTTCCAGCGGTGCGGCCGGCGAAAACGATCGAAAACATAGTAGCCTGTGCCGGGATAATAGAAGCCGTCATACCAGCCGAAACCGGGCGAATAGCGGCGCCCGAAGCGGGTGCGGCTGCCATAATAGCCATCGTAGAACGGGTCGTAATAAGAATCGTAATCGTCATAATAGCCGCCCGTTCCCAGACCGACTGAGACACCGCCATAGCCATATTCGCCATAAGCGCAGGCGCTGAGCGACAGGCCGGCCACGACTGCAAGCGCAGCGGCACGGATCCGGGAAAAGAACATGGACATGCACTCCCAAAAAAGCCCGGCGGGAATGCGATCAATCAGGCGTCACCGCCTAGGCTGTTTGAACCCGCTATAAACGTCCGGCACCAAAGCGCAGTTCCAGCAAGCACTCAGCGCGGGAGCGTCCCTCAGTGGCCTTCGAACTCGACCAGGGTCTGCACGGAATAGCCTTGCCCACGGAGGAGATCGGCGCCGCCGAGATCGGGAAGATCGATGACGAAGGACAAACCGGTCAGCCGCGCGCCCGCCCGCTGCACGAGCCGGGCCGCCGCAAGCGCACTGCCGCCGGTGGCGATGAGATCATCGACCAGGTGGACCGACGCTCCGGGCGCGCAAGCGTCGATGTGCATCGCAAGTCGGTCGGTGCCATATTCCAAGGCATATTCCTCGGCGATGGTTGCCCCGGGGAGCTTCCCCTGCTTCCTGATGAGGAGGAGCCCTGTGCCAAGCTGGTGGGCGAGCGCGGCGGCAAAAACGAACCCGCGCGCCTCGATGCCGGCAATGAGATCCGGCTTCTCCTCAAGGCCGGCGGCAAGCCGCTCGACCGCGGCCGCAAATCCGTTCGCATCCAGGAGGAGCGTGGTGATGTCGCGGAACTGGACCCCGGGCTTGGGAAAGTCCGGAATGGTGCGGATCAGCCTGCGGAGATCCTCGCAGCCTTGGCTCATGAAACACCCCCAACAAAAAAGGCGCCGCGGCTCACTGCGGCGCCTTTTTAAATTCAGTGCTGGCTCTTCAATGCTTTTTGCCGGCCCAGATCTGACGGTAGGAGAGATAGGCGAGGGCAGTGGCAACCAAGAGGAAGAGAAGAACCGCAATGCCGGTCCGGTGCCGATTCTCCAGGAAGGGCTCTGCCGTCCAGGTCAGAAAGGCGGAAACATCCTTGGCCATCTGCTCTCGGGTCGGGTTGGTGCCGTCAGCGTAAGTGACCTGCCCGTCAGCCGCGATGGGCGGCGGCATGGCCAGATTGAGGTTCGGGAAATAGGGATTGTAGTAGAGCCCCTGCCCCGGACGCGCTTCCTTCGGCAGGTTTGCCGGCGGATTCTGGTAGCCCGTGAGCAGCGAGTAGACATAAGCCGGACCATGATGCCGCGCCTTGGTGATCAGCGACAGGTCGGGCGGCAGAGCATTGTTGTTCGCAGCCCGCGCGGCGATTTCGTTGGCATAAGGGTTTGGAAAAGGATCCGCCGCGATGGCTTTACGCGTCGTCGGCTCACCCGTTTCCGGATTGATGTCCGGAACCTCGATCGCCCATTGATTGGCAATCGCTTTGATTTCGGCTTCTTCATAGCCGAGATCAGCCAAGTTGCGGAACGCGACCAGGTTCAAGCCGTGGCAGGCGGCGCAAACTTCCTTGTAAACCTGGAACCCGCGCTGGAGCTGCTGGCGATCGAACTTCCCAAACGGGCCGTCGAAGGAGAAGGATACGTGCTTCGGATCCTGATGGAATTTGTGCTCAACGGTTTCGGTCGGCGGCTCGCGGAAAAAACCGGTGATCCCGGTCACCAGCGAAATCGCGAGAACAAGCAAAAAGCCGAGGCCGACAAGGGCGCCTAACAAACGAACCACGATGAAACCCCTTATTCAGCCGGCGTTGCTTGAACGCCGTACGGTACCGATTCCCGCTTCTCCCCGTGGAGGACGCTTTCCGCGATCGAGTTGGGCAGCGGCAGCGTCCGCTCGAGCTTGGACAGAAGCGGCAAAATGATGAGGAAGTGCGCGAAATAGTACATGGTCGCGACCTGGCTGATCATCACGTACGGCTCTTCGGCCGGAAGGCCCCCGACCCAGCCGAGGATCAGGACGTCGAGGATGAGAATCCAGAAGAACTGTCTGAAGCGCGGCCGGTAGCTGCCGGAGCGGACTGGCGACGTATCGAGCCAAGGCAGGAAGAAGAGCAGCAGGATCGACGCGAACATGGCGATCACACCCCAGAGCTTCGCGGGCAGGATGAAATCCACAGTGAAGGCGCGGAGAATCGCGTAGAATGGCCAGAAATACCATTCGGGCACGATATGCGCTGGCGTCGAGAGCGGATCGGCGGGGATATAATTGTCCGCGTGGCCGAGATAATTCGGGGCGAAGAACAGCGTCGCCGAGAAGAGGATCAGGAACACGCCAAGTCCGAAGCCGTCCTTGGCCGTGTAATAAGGGTGAAAGGGGACCGTGTCCTGCGGCGACTTGATGTCGACGCCCGTGGGATTGTTTGAGCCGGGAATGTGAAGCGCCCAGATGTGGAGGATCACAACTCCGGCGATCACGAACGGCAGCAGGTAATGGAGAGAGAAGAAGCGGTTCAACGCGGCGTCGTCCGGGGCAAAACCGCCCAGAAGCCAAGTCTGGATCGGCTCCCCGACCAAAGGAATCGCGCCGAACAGGCTGGTGATGACCTTCGCACCCCAGAAGCTCATCTGCCCCCAGGGGAGCACATAGCCCATGAAAGCAGTGGCCATCATCAGGAGAAAGATCACAAGGCCGAGCATCCACACGAGCTCGCGAGGTGCCTTGTAGGACCCGTAATAAAGCCCCCGGAAGATGTGGAGATAGGTGACGATGAAGAAGAAGCTGGCGCCGTTCGCATGGGCGTAGCGCAGCAGCCAGCCCTGGTTGACGTCGCGCATGATGTGTTCGACGGAATAGAAAGCAAGATCGCCCGCAGGAGCGTAATGCATTGCGAGGACGATGCCGGTCACGATCTGGAGCATCAACGCAAAGCCGGCGAGAACGGCGAAATTCCACATGTAGTTGAGGTTGCGAGGAACCTCATAGCCGCCCCCGACGGAGTTCCAGACGAGGCGCGGCAGCGGCAGCCGTTGGTCCAGCCACTTCATCAGCGGCGCTTTGGGTTCGTATGGTTGTGCCCAGGGAAAGCTCATCTTGCGTTACCTCAGCCGATCTTCACGACCGTATCGGACAGGAATTCGAACTCCGGAACTTCCAGGTTCTTGGGCGCCGGGCCTTTGCGGATCCGCGCCGCTGTATCGTAGTGCGATCCATGGCAGGGGCAGAAATAGCCGCCATATTCGCCGCGATTCTCGCCCTCGGCGGCCCCAAGAGGGACGCAGCCGAGATGGGTGCACACCGCCATGGTGATCAGCCAGTTCGCCTTGCCGTCACGGGTTCGTTCCGCGAGCGTCTGCGGATCCCGAAGGGCTCCAACCGGAACCGAATTGGCCTGTTGGATCTCGGCCGGAGTCAGGTTTCGGATGAAAACCGGCTGCTTGCGGAAAATGGTCTTGATGGCCTGACCAGGCTGAATACGCGAGATATCCACCTCGGTCGAGGCCAAAGCGAGAACGTCGGCCGAGGGATTCATCTGATTGATGAGCGGGTAGAGGACCGCGAGACCTCCGACCCCGGCAAAGCTCACTGCCGCGACGTTGATGAAGTCGCGGCGGCGGAGACCGTCTC
>JALYNE010000271.1 GCA_030773375.1 Pseudomonadota bacterium | reverse complement strand
GCGGGATCAGTCGGACCTCGTGGCCGAGCTTCTGGATCTCGCGTGCCCAGTAATGCGCGCTGCCGCAGGCCTCCATCGCTACCAGGCACCGGGCCTGGGATGCGAAGAAGCTGATCACCTTTGACCGCGTGAGCCGCTTCTTGAACAGCGCAGTGCCGGCCCCATCAGCACCGTGAACCTGAAAAACCTGCTTTGCCAAATCCAGCCCGATTGTAGTAACTTCACCCATGGACGCCTCCTCAAGTGGTCGTTTGACACCACCACATTGGCACATAGATGCCGTCGGGGGGCGTCCACCCCATCACCTGACTTGAAAGCACTCTAACCTCGCGAGACCACTTCGCCCTCGAGGGTCATCGTCGCCGGATGATGTTTGTCGAGATAGCGCTTCAAGATCCTCAGATTGCGCGTGTTCGAACGAAACGCGAAATCGAACAGGTCGCCCACCAAGGGAATTGCGCCAAGCGCCGCGTCCATGCCGACATTGGCCGTCATCCGCAGCAGCTGGAATTTGGACATTCCGAGGTTGCGGGCTTCCCAGACGATCCAAGCGCCCATGGCGGCGGTGATGATGTCGCCGGCCACCGGGATCAGCCCCACCAGCGAATCGAGGCCGACGGGGCGATTCAGCCCTGGCACCACGAACAACCGCTCCAGCACGCCCTCGGCGGCCTCCAGCCGCCGCCGGACGGAAGCCGGGTCGCGGCCCAGCGGCAGAGTGTCGGCGATACGGTCGAACTGTTCCTGTGGGTTCGGCATGTTCGGTCTCCGGGATTGAGCTCAGATGGCTAACGGCGCGGCGGAACCAGGCTGCCGACAAAGCGCCTGCCGAACGGGTTGGGCTGAAAGCCGATCAGCCTCGGGGAAACGAGGGACCAGCGTACCGGCGCCCCAAGCGGGATGAAAACGGTCGCGTCGGTAAGCACGCGGTCCGCATTGGCGAGCAGCTGCTGCCGTTCCGCAGGCGGTGCCGCGCGCGCCGCGTCCAGCATGGTATCCGCCTCCGGGCTGCAGACGAGCCTGGTCGCGCAGGACAAGCGCCTCAGGTACCAGCTGGCGACATTGGCTGCCGCCACCGCATCGATGAAACGGAGGTCCGCTTCGGATTCAGGTCCTACTGCCTCCGCGATCACGCCGATCGCGCGCCAGTCGCGCCGCAGATGGGCGAAGACGAGCCTGTAGCCGGGCCCGGGGGGGAGAGCCACGCGCAGCGTCACGGGATCTTCGCCAGCCTGGTCTCCGATGATGCTCGTGGCAAGGGCCCGGCGCATGGGGAGCGGGTTCGCGGCCCAATCGGGCGAAGCCGGGGTGGGCACTTCATCGAGGCCGCCCGGCAGCAGCGACTCCCGCGGCAGAAGTTCGGGTAGAGCCAAGGCGGTCGCGAGCGCCGCCCTGTCGATAGCCATGGCGAGCGCACGGCGTACCGCCGGATCGGCAGCGATGCCGTCGTTGCGGGCAAATCGCAGGCCGAACAGGCCGCCGACCGGATCGAACCGCAGCGGATTGCCCCGCAACGCTGCGCTTCGTGCGAGCGGGAGCTCGGCGATCGTCCCGCCGGTCACGAAGTCGGAAAGGCCCCTCCTGAACCGAGCGACTGCGAGCGCGGCACGTTCGCCCCTCAAGACGATATCGCGCGAAGGATCCGCTTCTGTCTCGTCCGCCGCCTCGTCATCTTGCTCGGGAGGGCTGAGCAGCACGGATCCATCGCCTTGCGGCTCGGCGCGGAACGGCCCGGTACCAAGATTGTTGCGCATGATCGCCAGCTCCGGCTGGGCGAGGAGTTGGAGAAAGTTGGGGCGCGGCGACTTGAGGCTGATCTCCAGGACATTGCTCGTCATCGCCTCGACCTGGTCGATCACAAGGAGCAGCGGCTTCAGCGGGTTCCGGCTGGATCCGCCGATCGCCGCGCGGAGGCGCCGGACGACTTGATCGGCGGTGACCGCACTGCCGTTCGACCAAGTCGCTCGGCCGATCCGGAAGGTGTAGCGAAGGCCATCGTCGGAGACGATCCAGCTTTGTGCCAGCGCGGGTTCTACCTGGCCTCCGGCATCGAACCTGACCAGCCCCTGGGCTACCGCTCCGATCAGCAGCTCCGAAGGCGGGTCGAGCGGCTCCAGATTGGGATTGAGGAGCTCAGGCGAGTCCCCGATTGCACTCACCACGACAGGACCGCGCGCGCCTTCGCGGCACCCGGTTGAAAGCGCCAGCGCGGCTGCGAGTGCGGCAACCAAAAAAGTTCTTCGAATCGCCATCGTACGACCGATAACCCAGCGGCTTCGGATTTAGCAGGGTGAGGACCAGAGAAGGGGCCAAAAGCTCCGATCTTTACCGGTCCTTCATCAATCTGGATGTAGCTAGTCGGATTGCAGGGGACCGAAATGAAGTCCAACCAGGAAAATCCGGGATATTACAGGAACCGCCGGGCAGACCGCACGGCCGTCGACAGCACCGCACAGCTGCTGCGTCAGCCCAACTGGTACAGCGTGGACGTAAAGGTCCGCGACTTGTCACAGTGCGGCTTCATGGCCGAATGCGCGGATCCGGTCGGAATCGGCAGCTTCGTCTCGCTCGACGTTCCGGGCATCGGACCGGTCGAGGCGCAGGTCCGCTGGCAGATCGGCCAGCGCATGGGAGGCATGTTTCTCGATCCGATCAGCCTCAACAGCTGCGAGTGGACCGCTGTAAGGACGGATCCTCCCAAGGAAGCTGCATAGCTGCGGGCTACGCCGCGGTCAGCTCCAGCGCTGCGCGGCTGCGGCTGCAGAGTCGACCACGTCCCAATCGCCCTCGGCCGTCCTCAGCAGCTGACGGGCCTGATCCTCTGATATCCCGTGTTCCTGCGCATAGCGTGCCACTTCGCTGTCGGTTGGCTGATCAGCGCCGGGTTGGGCTGCTTCTTTGTCGTCGGCCATGATGCCTCCTTCCTTGCCTAAACGCCGGGCCTGGAGGAGATGTTCAACGTCGATCGAGGGCGGTGCCGTTGAGCCGGAGCTGAGCTAGACCAACCAGCCCAGGTGGAACATGAAAGCTCCAACTGCAAAGCCTGCGGCGACCAGCCACGCGGCCGGCGGGTCTCGGTAGAAGCGGACCATGAATTCGTCTCCAGTTCGATGACGCCTACCTAGCGAGCCCATGCGGTGACAGAAGACCTGCTTCGTGAGCTGGGGTGTTGCTGATTGAGCAACGCCTGGCTGAGCCGGGGGGATCGAGCGGCCGGGGGCGGCGGGAGGGCGCCCGAGCCGGCAGGTCCGGGCAACTTGTCCGGGAGGGATGTCGGATCCTCGGGCCCCCTCGATTTTGCCGACTGCGGCCCCTCCAGAGGGTACGGCTAAGCGGATATTAAGCCTAAGCGAATGGTTGAAGCACTTCGGCTTGAGGCCGAAGTGGAGGAGCAGAAACGGCAGCTCCTCGAGCTCAAGGAAAGCACGGCCGACTGCATGTTCGAGTTGGACCGCCAGTGGCGCTTCACCTTTCTCAACAAGCGTGCGCAACGCGAGATTGCTTCAGGTCGCCGTTGATCGGCGAGCATGTTCTGGCTGCTTTCCCGGAGCTCGCCGGATCGATGTTTTGGAAGCGCTTCAGCAGCGTCATGGTCACGCGCCAGCCGAGCAGCGCAGACGGCTTCTTTCCGACAATGAATGCCTGGTACGAAGTGCATGCCGCCCCAACCGCCCAGGGCGTCGTCGCGTTTCTTCGAACATCGACGATCGTAAGCAGCAGAAGGAAACGCTCGAAGCACGGCGGCAGCAGTTTGAAGGAATCCTCGATGCGGTCCCCCAAATCACCTGGACGGGACTGCCGGACGGGACCTGCAACTACCTTAGCCGCCGCTGGTATGAGTTCACGGGCCAGCAGCAGCGCGGTGACCTTGATAAGACCTGGGCCGAGCCGGTGCATCCCGAAGCGTGCCTTGTACTCGCAGGGTCACTTCGGAGGAAGTGAACTGTATTTCAGCCATCGGCCCAGCGGTGGATCTCAGAGCAGAGATGTAGGCGATGTTAGCGGGGTTCACGATCACCTCGCTGCCGTCGTGCATGTGTAGCGTAATCGTGGTCATACTGGTTCCTTACAGTTGCGCGTTTTTCAGCGCCTCATTGATCCGCGACTGCCAGCCGGGGCCAGTCGCCTTGAACTTCTCCAGCACGTCCTGATCAAGGCGAATTGTAATCGCCTTCTTGTTCGATCCCTTTGGCCGACCCATCCGGGCCTTCGTCTTCGGGAAAGCGGCAAGCTCCGCCTCAGACAGACCCTCAGGCCCGATCGCGCGGGCAAAGTCCTCTTCCGTCCATTCCGGATTGTCGTCGTCAAAGACGACTGGCTTCTCATTCGACATAGCGGCGCATCTCCTTTGCATGAGCCCGGCGGAGGCTGATCGCCCGCACCCGCCCGTTCCGGATCGCATAAGCGAGGCAGTGAGGCAGACTGTCGATCAGCCCATAGGCGCGGCGGCGGTCCTCTTCGAACCGGTCGTCGATCATGCGGGCCAGGACAACGAGATCGGCGGCGCGGGAAAGAGAGATGCCATGCTTCTCGATGTTGGCGGCGTCTTTCGCGGGATCGAACTCGATGTCCATGCACTTCTTGTAACTACAAAAAGTGGGAGACGCAAGGACTTTTTGTAGTTACGAGAAGTTTCTGGACGCACGAAGAGGCGGCTCCCGTTGGCGCGGAAGCTTGAAACCTCTTTCGTTGTTGTGCACTCTAGTAGGTTTGCACAGAGATTATGACTCTTTGGCTGAGGCGGGAAGCGGGGCTGGTTTGGGATAGGCACGACCGAGTTTCTCGCGGGCTTTTTGGGTTGTAAACATCCAGTTGACGCGCGCTCCGGCTGCGTTTCGCTGCTTTTGCCAGGCGG
>JALYNE010000270.1 GCA_030773375.1 Pseudomonadota bacterium | reverse complement strand
CCGTCCATTCGCGCCGAATGAATGCCGTGAAAGTGGATCGAGTGCGGGTGCGAGCCGAAATTCTGGAAGCGGATCCGAACCCTGTCGCCTTCGCTTACCCGCAAGCTCGGGCCAGGCACCCGGCCGTTATAGGTCCAGGCCGGAAACATGAGGCCGGGCGCGATCTCGATCTCCTTGTCCTCGGCCGTCATTTCGAACTCGCGCAACGTGCGTCCGTCCGGCAGCCGCGAGACCCTGCCGGTGTCCCAGTCGGTCAGGATGGTGTGAGGATCGAAGCCGTTGCGCGCGTGATTGACCTCGCCGGGAGTGATCATGCCGTCATGCTTACCATGATCATCGGCTTCGGCCGCCCCGGCGGACCCGCGCGAAGCGGGCTGAGCATTGGCGGCCGGCGCTCGGAGCCGCGTGGCTCCACCGATCAGCGCGCCTCCGGCGAGGAATAGCCGGCGCGACACTGCGTTCTTCCACCACCCGCTCATGCTGTCTCCGCTCGGCCACCCGCACGGCCGGGCACCGGAATTTCACTGATGCGTCGGCTGCAGGTTGTAGCCAAGGCTACATTTGCTCGCAAGGTTTCCTTCGGGTCCCGCCTCGGCTAGGTTGATCGGGGGAAGCGTGTGGGAGGCCGATTGGGTGATCAACATGGCAGAGGAAGGCGAGGGCGGGCACGAAGCGGGCCGCATCCCCGCGCCCGATCAGCAGGTCGCCAATTTCTGCCAGACACGCCGCGCGCGCAGGACCGAAATTGCGGAAGATTATGTCGAGCTCATCGCCGACCTCATCGCTAGCCATGGCGAGGCGCGCGCCGTCGACATCGCACGCAGGCTCGGCGTCAGCCACGCCACCGTCATCAAGACGATCGGACGGCTGCAACGCGATGGCCTTGTCGTCAGCAAGCCCTATCGCTCGATTTTCCTGAGCGACGCCGGCCGCCGGCTCGCTGAGTGGTCGCGAAGCCGCCACGATCTTGTGGTCAAGTTCCTGCTCGCGATCGGGGTCAGCGAGGAGACCGCTCATGCCGATGCCGAAGGTATGGAGCATCATGTCAGCCCGGAAACGCTCGCCGCATTCGAACGGCATATCCAGCGCCAACGAAGCAGCGGTTGAACGCCTTGGCATCGTGGCAAAGCGCACCGTTCATTTCGGCAAGGGCAGGCGTGCTTGCGCTTGCGTTGCTCCTCTCCGCTGCATTCGGTTCCTACAGGGCAGAAGCCGCAGCCACGTCCTGCTCGGTCACGAGTAGCGGCGTCGCCTTCTCGCCCTACGACACGATCAGCAAGGCGGCCGTGGACGGGCTCGGCACGGTCTCCGTTACGTGCACCGGGAAAGGCACCGACACGCTCAGTCTGAACCTCGTCGGTGGCAACAGCGGATCCTGCTCGTCCAGGCAGATGAAGAACGGCAGCGCGGCTCTGGGATACCAGATCTACCAGAACAGCAGCCGCACCACAGCCTGGTGTGACGGCGCGAACCGGCTCGAAATCGCCTTCGATTTCTCGCTCGGCGAATCACAAACCAAGGACTTCACCATGTACGGCCGGGTCGGCTCGGGCCAGAATCCCAGCTATGGCTCCTATTTCGACACGTTGACGCTGATCCTCAAAAAAGGTGGCGGTACGCTCGCCACCAGCACGGCGGCAATCAGCGGTAGCGTCGCGGGAACCTGCTCCCTGTCCGCCTCCACGCTGGGTTTCGGGGATTACAATCCGAGCGCGAGTCTGGACGGCTCAGCCGTCATCACCGTCAACTGCTCGAGCGGGAGCGCCTACAGTGTGAGCTTGGACGGAGGCCAGAATCTGAGCGGCGGATCCCGGCGTCTGGCGGGACCGGGCGGAAGCTTTCTGAACTACCAACTGTTCAAGGACGCGGCGCGGGCAAGCGCGTGGGGCGACGGCACCGGGCTCGGTGCCAAGCTCGACGGGACCGGCAACGGCAGCAACCAAAGCCTGCCGGTTTATGGCCGCATCCCCGGCAACCAGAATGTCCGCGCGGGAAGCTATAGCGATGTCGTCCAGGTAACGGTTGAATATTGAGTCAGCGCTCCTGGCCGAGCGCCTCAGTGAACTTGAGCGGTTCGCCTGCCCGCGCTTCTTTGCACGCAAAGGTGCCAAGCCGTTGCCGGGCTGCATCGGCTTTCCGGAACGGCAGGGTGAATTCGCAGCTTCGCCCCCCCCAGGCTGCTCGCATCGGGTTCGATGCTGCAAGGCCCGTCACATAGGCTTCGCCGCCAGGAGCAACAACGAAGCTCTCGCTTGTTTGCAGGTTAGTGAGCGTCGCTCCGGCCGGCAGGGGAACGCCGTCTTCGCCGACAAGCTTGATCAATCCGCCGGCCACCTCTTCCGAACCGAAGCGAACCACGACGCCGCTGCGCAGATAGGGCCGAA
Organism: Pseudomonadota bacterium; assembly: GCA_030773375.1. Classification (GTDB taxonomy): domain Bacteria; phylum Pseudomonadota; class Alphaproteobacteria; order Sphingomonadales; family Sphingomonadaceae; genus Allosphingosinicella. The sequence continues at coordinate 2,482 of JALYNE010000270.1, read as the reverse complement.
CAGTGCGCTCGGCCTCCGAGAGCGAAAATTCGAACGGAACATCCGCAGCCTCGATCCGGATCTCATTAGCGTCATAAGCCTGGAGCCGCGGGACGAGCACGATGCCCGCCTTGTTGGTGCGGCCGACGAGCTGATTATTCGCGTAGACGCGGACTCCTTCAACGCCGTCCACGCGGACCTGGGCGAAGCTGTCCGTCAGCCTGCGGGCAGCAAACACAGCGCCGCCCATCAGCCCGAGCGTTCCGGAGGTTCCTGCTCTGAGGCCCGTTTGTCCGGCCGCACGCGTCAACTCGGCTTCATAAAGGCCGCGTGAGCCCTGATAACCGACCCAGGCATCGATGCGCCGGAAGTCTCCGCCCGAGGCCGAGGCGCGGTAGCCAAGCCCGTTCCCGACCGGGAGACTTTGTTGGAGCGCCGCGGTCCCGGAGCGTCTGCCCGAGCCGAGTTCGACCGACGAGCTCGCGCTCCGGTTGAAGCCCAGCGGCCGGGTCAGGAACAAGCCGAATCGCGTGCTCCTCTCACCCGCGACCACGTGCTGGGCAGTCAGCTGGACGCTGCCGATCCAGCCGAGACGGAAGGAAGCGCTCGCCCCGATCGCTTGAAAACGCGGTTCGGCGCGGCCGTCCCGCAGCAGATAGCTGGCGCTGACACTCCCGAAGGCGGTCGGAAGCCCCGCAAACGCCTGGAGCGTCTTGGAGGGAGCCGACTGGCCCTCCGGCAGGCCGACATAGCTGTAGTGACGGCTCGTCAACTCGCCCCGCGCGCCAATCGAAAATCCGTCTGCCTGCCGGTCGAAGCCCAACGCGAGCAGGCCTCCCGAACCCTGCCTGGTTCGGCTTGCTGCCAGCGAAGCGCTGAAGACGCCGAAGCGGGACTGCAATATGTCGGCGCCTAGGCCCACAACCTGTTTACTGCGCGTCGCCTCCAGGTGCACCGCGCCGGTGAGATCGTCGGTGAAGCCGTAGCGGTGCGTCGCCGAAGCGGTCAGCGCGCCATAGCGATCGCCTGCACCACCATAATTCTCCCTCAGGAACCCCAGTTCGTAGGAGAAGTCGTGAAGCTTCTTCCGAAGAAGCTGAGGCGCGGCGTAGTAGGATTGGGTCGTGATGCTTTCCCGCCCAAGCGCGTCGCGCACGATCAGCCGAACATCGCCGGAGCCGCTGACCACGGGCAGCTCGTCGAGCCGGAACGGCCCCGCCTCGACCTCCCGCTGGCTGGCGAGTGCGTTGTTGACGAAAACATCGATCACCGAAGGTGCCGCTGCACTGCCTGCCACAGACGGCAGAGGCAGCGTCAGAAAACCGGGCTGGGTAGCGAAATTTCTTGCCAGCTGGATGCCACCGAACCGGAGCGGCGCTCCGCCGGTGCCACCGCGCGTGAAGCTGTCACCGATCCGGAGCGAGGCCATCCGCTCCGGACTGTCGAACGTCCAGCTGGTGTCGAGCCGCGTCAGGCGCGATTGGTCGCCGATGCGAGCCACGGCGGTTGCCGCCGCCACGCCCCTGGATGTGAAAAGGACGGCTTCGACCGCTCCACCGAGGCTCTTCTGGCTCGCGTTCTTCTCGGCAAGAAGATCGTAGTTCAGATAGGCGCCGAAGCTTTCGGCCTGTGCGGCGACTTTCCTGCTTTGCGCGACCGAAACGGTGCTGGCCTGGAACGCTTCGGCCGCTGCTTCGATGCTGAGCCGCTGATTTGCCGAATCCTCTGTGGTGTCGACACCCGCAACCGCGCTGAGCAGGTAATAGTCTTCGCCCTCGAAAACCAAGGAAGGCTTGTGCGGAAGCCGCAGCCGCCAGGAGAGGAAAGCCGCTCGGGGCGCATAGATCCTTCCGGCCGGATCGCGCAGGAGGGCCGCCACCTCCTGCGCAATGCCGTTCAAGCTGACCTCGAGCAGCACCGGGCTCAGCTTGGAGGCATCACCCTCTTGCGCCACCGCAGGGGTTGCGATGGCCAGGGCTGCCGAAGCAGCCGCCAAGAGGAGGCTCTTAGGGCTGGGCCTGCACAAGAGCCTCAGCCGTTTCTTCACCGCCGGGCTTGACCACGATCAGCTTCAGCGGCTTGCCGGCCGCAAATTCGGCTTTGCTGCTGGCGTTCCAGATTCTGGTGCTGCCTGGAAGCACGACGCCGGCTCGATCGACCAGCGTGCTTCGGGCACCTTTGCTATCCCGAAAGTCGATACGGCTGATCTGGTCATGAAGCGAGCCGCCATTGGCTGCCTTCAGCTCCAAAGCCCCGTCTTTGCGCCTCACCGCCGACCATTGCACGTTCGCGGCGCTTTTCAACTTCGGCTGCTTGTAGAAAGGAAGATTGAGCCGAAGCGACACGCGGATCCCTGCTGTCTCACCTGCGGGCCGCGGAATCTCCTCCAGGATGACCCGGTAAGCAGCCTCGTCATCGCTCGCTGCCTTCCTGAGGCCGACCCGGATCAACTGCGACCCTCGCGGGCCGAGGGTGAAGATCGGCGGGGATGCCAGCATGTCGC
>JALYNE010000269.1 GCA_030773375.1 Pseudomonadota bacterium | reverse complement strand
CCGACCAGACAGGCAACGCGTCCGAAAGCGCCGGCCATATAGAGCGGCAGTCGACGCCGGCTCTGTTGAGCCAGATAGCCGACGATGATCTGCGGGAACAACCAGCCGTATCGCGCGATAGCCGCAGCCGCGCCGACGGCGTAGGTGCTCCCCGTCAGCCCGTGGACCAGCGCGGCGACAATAGTGCTCGTGTCCACCGCTGCCGCACCGCCCTGAAAGAAGACACCGGCGGCCGTGATGCGCCAGAACCGCCCCTTCGGTTCACCCGCGTCACCCAGCATCTTCAGCCTTGGCCTCCCGCAGCTCGCCGAGCGCAACGCCTTGCCACCAGAGCGACAGGGCCCCGATGCCGGCAATGCTGAGAAGATTGGCCGCCTCAACGATAAGAACCATGGCGAGCGCCTGCTCTTCCTCGACGCCGAAGAGCCCGAGGGCGAAAACGGAGCCGATGATGAAGCTGCCGGCCACGCGCGCGAAATGCCCGAGGATGATCAGAAAGCCGAGAAAGACGATTAGAAACAGATACTGCCCGGGCTCGAGCACCACGCCGAGAGCAAGGCCTGCCCACAGGTAATGGGTTGCGGCGATCAGTTTGATGGCGAGGCTCGCGAGCACGATGCCGATACCGCGCCTAACTTCTCTTGGCCAAGCGATTCCTTCCGCAAAGGCGGTGGTGAGGCGGCGGACCGGCCCGACAAAGCGAGCCGGCAGGCGTTGGAGAAGCCTTGTCACCCGCCCGTCGTCGCGAAGCGCGCCGCGCCGGTAGCCGGCGAGCGCGATGAGCGCCAAGGTAAAGAGAATGAAGCTGCCCACGCTGCCCCAGGTCAACCCGGCACGGATGCCACCGGTCGGATCGGAAAAGACGACCGAAAGCAACGCGACCGGCACAAGAAAAGCAAAGACGATTCCGTCGGTCAGCCGATCCAAGGCAACCGTCGCCAGCACGGAGGCGAGTTTGAGGTTTTCGCGGCGGGCCACGAGCCACGACCGCGCCACCGTTCCGAAGCCGAACGGCACCAGGACCGCCAGGAGATAGCCGGCCATGATCGTGCCGAAGAGATAGAAGGTGCCGATCGGGCGCAGCGGATGAAGAAGCTGCCGCCACTTCCAGCCGCGCACGAGTTGCTCGCATATGATGGCGAGCGGAACGAGCGCAACGTACCGCGCCTCAGCGCCGGCCAAAACGGCAAGAAAGCGCTTGAGGTCAAAGCCGCGCAGCACCCAGGCGAGTGCGGCCATCCCGAGGAGCCCCCCGGCCCAGGGCAGCCAGCGGCGCCGACGCGGCTTTGCCGTGGTGATCTCCGTCACTCCCGAGCCTGGACCTGATCGAGCATCGAGATGTAGTCAGCGGGCAGACCACGCTCGCGTGCCGCCTCCTGGACCAGATCAAGATAGGCCCGACTCGGCCGACCCTCCGGCGCAGCGCAAGCCACTTTGTACGTCACTGCGAACACGTCATTCCCGTCGGCGTCCTGTACATCGGTCCAGAGATATTCGTACTGCTTGCCTTCGCTGTTATCGAGCCGCGCGAATTTCCTCAGCGGCAGGAGATAAAGGACGCCGTATACCGCTTCCCCAGCCCCTTCGAGGATGTTCGCCGGCGCCGACATACCCGCGTACCGTCCGCCGGCGCGAGTGAACGCCAGGCGGTATCCGCCGAGGCAGCCCACACGTGCGTCCAACCAACGCATGTGCCGGCGTTCGCGAAAGAGACGCTCATTCATGTTAGAGCCGTAGGCGAAATACCAGACTGGACCGTTGAGCGACGCTGGCGGAATCCGGCCGCGGCGTAAGCGGATTAAGCAGCGGGCAAGACCACAAGAGGCGATTCATGAAAAATCCTTCCACCGTCCGCTGGGGCTACGGCATCATGTTCGCAGCGGTCGTTCTCAACCTTGCCTACAACAGCTTTGTCCCGCCCGCATTGCCTTGGGCGGTTCTGCCGATAGCGCTCTACACGACGGGCATGTCGCTCGCGATGCCGAGCATCACGCTCCTGACCCTCGACATGTTTCCAAGGCTACGTGGCATGGCTGCCTCAATGCAGAGCTTCATCCAGACAATGGTGATGACATTTACCTCCGCTCTGCTTGCCCCGCTGCTCGGTTCTTCCGGCACCAAGCTGGCGATCGGGTTGCTGTTCCTGATGCTGGCGGGCTTCGCCGCATGGTTCATCTACGCACAAACGTTTCCACCGGAACGGGAGAAGGATAAGGCGAAACAATAATCTGCACCCGAAAGCGTGAGGCTCAAGGCTCCAGCGATGCCGTTTAGGCACGTCCGCTTGCCCGTCTGATCGCATCGGAGCAGACCTTCAGCTTACGCCGCTTCCTGTCACGTCCTCTATATGCCCGGATTCAACATCAACTTGCCTCCCGAAATCGCTCAGAAGCAGACTTTCGACATTGCGGCAGGACGGCCTGAAACCCGTACCGGCTCCAGCTTCGTTGCAAGATGGCTGGAGGAAGAAATATGGTCTTCGATCTTGTCATAGTCAGCCCAGAAACCGCCGCGATGGTTGCGGCCTTCCGCGTGCGCGCTGCTGGCTGGAGCGTGGCGATCGCTGGAAGGAGGCGCAGGGAATTAATCCGGCTATTCCTCTAATGAGCCGGAGAGAGAAGGAAGCTCGCCAGCGCTGGCCTTCCACTTGAACAGCCGCTCCGCCACGAACCAGGCCAAAGCGCCGCCAATCACTTGCGCTCCCACAAAGCCGGGAACGTCCTCGGGTGCGATGCCAGCGAACGTGTCAGACAGTGAGCGCGCAATGGTGACAGCTGGATTGGCGAACGAAGTGGAAGCCGTGAACCAGTAAGCGGCGACAATCACAAGCGCGACAGACACCGGAACAGCTTGCGGTCGTGAGCGCAAGGTGCCGAGGATCGTCAGCACAAGAGCGAAGGTGGCGACGGCTTCGGAAAGCCATTGCGGAAAGCCGGTGCGAGCATGACCGGACAATTCGACAAGCTCTTGCCGAACATTCCGTGTGCCGGCAGTGTGCCGGCAATTCCGCCAGTGATTTGTGCCACCCCAAAGGCGAGCGCTGATGCCCACCTTATCTCCCGCCGAAGGGCAAAGACGGCGCTGACAACCGCTTGAAATGAATGAGCGCCTACAGTCCGGCTCAAAAGCTTGCGGCTGACCGAGTGACGATCGTCATTGCTACGGCCTTCGCATGACCGGCGCCAAAAGCGCATGCCACAACCCTCCTGCGACTGCGGCCATGGCCGCTGCGCCAGGAACGTCGATTTCGCCATGGCTGATGAAGTCCGCGCCCAACGTTCCCGTGAACATAAGGACCGTGAAGACCAGTGCTGGGCTAGGCGAGAGCCGTATCCAGATTTTCATATCCATGTCGAAGTTTCACCTCTCTTGTAATATCTGCAAGCTGGCAAGGATCGCCGTCCGCAGGCCGGCATCAACTGTGCTCAGCCAGCGGCAGATCAGCTTCTCCGGTTCGAAGACTAGGGTGTGCGTTGAAACCGGGCAACCCCAGCTTGGAAAGCGTTTACCCGCAGGTGATCCGAGTGACGCGTTCAACGGCAGCTTCGTGAGTTGAACGGCCGAGAACCGGAGGCGCCTCTGCTGATAGGGCCGAATCCAACACGACCAGCCGGGGAGCGAGAGCGCCCGGGCGAGTCCGGCACGCTTGCCTGCCCCACGATGGTCTCGGCAGAGAACCATGCTTGTGACGCCCCCGGCTTGGAAAGGAAACGAATGAAATCCAGCTACGCAATTGCGGCCGTTGTAGCGATCCTGATTGGCTCGCCGGCTGCGGCAGCCGACTTTTCGGGTCTGCGCGCAGAGCTGACGGCAGGCCGCGAGAAGGCGTCGGTCCAAGCCGATCTGGAGAATGGCAGCAACCCGATCCGGCGCAGCAATGACGATGTCAGCTTCGGAGCGGAGGCTGGCTATGACCTTCAGTTCGGATCCGCCGTCATTGGAGCTTATGCCGGAGTGGATTTTTCGAACGTTGAGAATTGCGAGAGCCTGTTCGGCTCGGACGAGTTCTGCGCCAACGCAGAACGCAACTACAATCTCGGTGCCCGCGCGGGCTTTAACGTCGGCGGCGCTGCTCTCCTCTACGGCAAGGCCGGCTACACCAACGGCCGCTTCTCTACGGCTTACGAAAGCTTCACCAACCCGCGCGAGAACCTTCGCGACGCCGATAATCTCAGCGGGTATCATCTCGGCGCGGGAGCCGAAGTCGCGTTCGGCCCCGTCTACGGCAAAGCCGAGTACCTCCGGACCGAGTACAAGGAAGGTGATCTGAACTTCGACGTCGCGCGCGATCAGATCAAGCTGGGGATCGGCGTCCGGTTCTAGACTCGTTCCCGGTTGGATTGAACCGGGAACGGGTCCAGTTTCCTTTGTTTGCCGTGCTTTCCGAGCCGTCAGGTGAGTCGATCTGACTTGAAAGCACTCTAAGCAGGAACCCACTCCTTGCCCCAGCCTGACCTGCGCGGCAAATCTAATAAGGCGTCCCGTCCTTGCGCGTGAAGCGCCCGTTCGAAGCATCGAGGTGCATGTCGACGTCGGGGTAGTGGCAGTCGGTCGCCGCGATCCTGCCGACCGCGACGAACAGGCAATCCTCCCAGCTCCGGTTGACGAGCTGATGCCCGTTCGGAACGCCTTTCGGGAAAGCGGCGCAATCGCCTGGCCGCATCACCGTCTCCCCATCTTCCTCCACCAGCACCGCTTCGCCTTGCAGGATGACGACGAACTCGTCCTCACCCTCGTGCCAGTGGCGCTGGCTTGAAATCCCGCCGGGCTTCAAGGTGACGTGGCTGACGCCGAAGTCTGTCAGCCCCGCAGCAGGTGCCAGGCGGCGGTAGAAGCGGCCTTTCATCTCCGAGGCGAAGGGCTCCGGGTAGCCAGTGCGGTTGGTCTGTTCGA
>JALYNE010000268.1 GCA_030773375.1 Pseudomonadota bacterium | reverse complement strand
CGCGCTCGAGAAAGTCGGCGAGCGCGCCTGGGCGATGCACGACCAGCCGGACGCGGGGCTTTGGGAATTCCGCACCCGCACTTCGGTCCACACTTACAGCTCGGTGATGTGCTGGGCAGGCTGCGATCGCCTCGCCAACGCAGCCGATGCGCTCGGGCTCGGCGACCGCGCCGCGCTCTGGCGCGGCCGCGCCGCGGCGATACGCGTGCGAATCGAGAGGGAAGCCTGGCACGAGGGGGAGCAGCGCTTCGCCGCCACCTGGGGCGGCGATGAGCTCGACGCGAGCCTCCTCCAGCTTATCGACATGCGCTTCCTGGCGCGCGACGACCCACGCTTCATCAGCACCTTCAAGGCGGTCGAGAAGGGCCTCCGCCGCGGCGAGCACATGCTGCGCTATGCCGACGAGGACGATTTCGGCCTGCCCGAGACGGCATTCAACTTCTGCACTTTCTGGCTGGTCGAGGCGCTCCACATCGTCGGCCGGGGAGAGGAGGCGCGCGCACTCTATGAAAGCATGCTGACCCGCCTCACGCCCGCGGGCCTGCTCTCAGAGGACACCGATCTTCACACGGGCGAGCTCTGGGGCAATTATCCGCAAACTTATTCGCTTGTCGGCCTGATCAACTGCGCCCGTCTTCTCTCCCGACCATGGAGTTCCATCCGATGAGCCGCCTCATCGTCATATCGAATCGCGTCGCAGCGCCGAAGCCGCAAGGGGAGGGGGGTGCCCAAGGCGGCCTCGCAGTGGCGCTTTCGGCGGCGCTGCGCGAATATCGGGGCATCTGGTTCGGCTGGTCCGGCAACAAGACGGACCAATTCACTGGTCAAATCGATTTCGAGCGCCACGAGGGTGTCACCAGCGCCACGATCGACCTCGAAGAACAGGACGTCGAGGAATATTATAACGGCTACGCGAACCGCACCTTGTGGCCGCTGTTTCACTATCGGATCGACCTCGCCGAATATGACCGGAGCTTCGCCGGCGGTCATGAGCGGGTGAACGAACGCTTTGCCGAGACGGTGATGCCGCTCATCGAACCGGACGATCTCGTCTGGATCCACGATTACCATCTCATCCCACTGGGTGCGCAGCTCCGGGAGCGCGGGCTCCAGAACCGGATCGGCTTCTTCCTCCACATTCCCTGGCCACCCTCGCGGCTGATGGTCTCGCTTCCCTTTCACGAGGGCCTCGTTTTATCGATGCTCGCCTATGACGTGATCGGCTTTCAAACCGAAGAGTGGCTGGACAGCTTCCGCAATTATGTTCAGCGCGAGCTCGGCGGCCATTGCGAGCCGGACGGCACCATTCACGTCGACAATCGCTCGGTCTACGCGGCCGCTTATCCGATCGGCATCGATTACAAGGAGTTCGCCGGCACGGCGAACAGCGCGGCGGCCCGCACTGCTTACGATCGGCTGAAGAAAAGCGCCGGCGGCAGGCGGACGATCATCGGCGTCGATCGGCTCGATTATTCCAAAGGGCTGGAGGAGCGCTTCCTCGGCTACCGCCGGTTTCTCGAGGAGCATGAGGACTGCCGAGGGCAGCTCTTTCTCCTGCAGATTGCACCGCCGTCGCGCGGCGAGGTCCACACCTATGAGATCATCCGCGAGCACCTCGACGAGTTGTCGGGCCGCATCAATGGCGAGTTTGCCGACGTTGATTGGGTTCCGATCCGGTATGTCAATCAAGGCTATGGGCGAGAAGACCTGGCGGGGTTCTACCGGGCTTCGCCGATCGCGCTGATCACGCCTTTGAGGGACGGCATGAACCTCGTTGCCAAGGAATATGTCGCGGCGCAGGACCCCGACGATCCGGGTGTCCTCATCCTCTCCCGCTTTGCCGGCGCCGCGCTCCAGCTCAAGGACGCCCTGCTCGTAAATCCTTACAGCAAGGAAGAACTCAGCGAAGCGATCCGCACGGCGCTCGACATGCCGCTTGAGGAACGGATTCGCCGCTGGCGCTCAATGAACGAGTGCGTCAAACAACAGGACGTCGTCTGGTGGCGCCGCAGCTTCGTTTCCGACCTGGAGAAGATCGAGATTCCGCAACAGAAAAGCGCGGCGGGATGACCTGCCGTCGCTCAACGCCTCAACGGTGCCGTCAAACTTTTAGTCGCAAGTTGTCAGGAGCGGCTATGCTGCCCGTTTCTTCTTGTTCTTGCTAACCAGAAGCGGGAGTTCGGCCGCTGGAACAGCCGGCGAATAGAAGAACCCTTGCCCATAGTCGCAGCCCTTGGCCGTCAGCCGGGCAGCCTGTTCCGCTGTCTCGATCCCTTCAGCCACTGTGCGGATATTGAGGCTCTTGCCAAGATTGACCACGGCCCCAATGATCGCCGAAGCGTCTTCATCTCTTTCAAGATCGCGCACGAACGAACGGTCGATCTTCAGTATGTCTACTGGAAATTGCTTGAGGTGGGACAGAGATGCGTAGCCGGTGCCGAAGTCATCCAGCGCAATTCGAACGCCTCCCCTGCTGAGGGTCTTGAGCGCCCGCTCGACGTAGCTGGCACCGCGCCCGAGGAAGACCGTCTCGGTGACTTCGATCTGGACGGCCGAGGCGGGCAAGGAACTTCTGGAGAGCCGCTCCAATAGCCGCTCTCCGAAATTGCCTTTCCTGAACTCGGCAGCCGAAGCGTTGATCGCAACGTGGCCGAAGTCGATGCCGTTGCGCCCCCATTCGACGATATCTGCCAGAACCCGGTCGATGATCCGGTCGCTTATGTCGGCAGCCAGCGTCAGATCTTCGAAGGCAGCAGCGATCGCATCGGGCGATTGGAAGCCGCCGTGCCGATCGTCGAGACGCAGCAGGGCTTCAAACCCTGCCACCTTGCCCGAGTGCAGATCTATTTTCGGTTGGTAGAAAGGTATGATGCTGTCGTCGGCGAGCGCGCTGCGGGCCAGACTGAGCATCGAGACACGAGCCTGCATTTCGGACCGCATCTGTGGCCGGAATATTTGCATGTTCGATCGGCCCGAGGCTTTGGCCGCGTAGAGCGCGATGTCGGCGTGCTTCAACAACTCGGCCCGGGCCTTGCCATGCGCCGGGAAAATGCTCGCGCCGATGCTGGCGTTGCAATCTAGCACTTTGCCATCGTGAAGGTGTGGCTGACGCAGCTCCGCAAACAGGCCATCAACTGCAGCTTCAACCTCTGTGTGCGTGCCGACCCCGTTCAGAATTACTGCAAACTCATCGCCGCCCAGTCTGGCAACAAGATCGTCCGATCGCGCGGCCGCGCGTAGTCGGCTCGCGAAGGTGCACAGGAGTTCGTCGCCGGCATCATGGCCAAGGGTGTCGTTGACCTGCTTGAAGTCGTCGACGTCGAGCACGAGAAGCGCGAATTTCGCGCGGTCTTCCCCTCGTGCGATAAGCTGGTCCAGCCGCTCTTGAAAGAGAAGCCGGTTCGGAAGCCTTGTCAGCGAGTCGTGATTGGCGAGCCAGCGGACGCGCTCCTCCGACTGCTTTCGTGCCGTGATATCACGGAAGAAGACGGTAACCCCGCTGTCGTCCGGTACGACGCTGAGGTCGTACCAAGCCTCCGTCGGCTCGAAATAACCTTCGGCTGAAGCTGGACGCCGGTGCTGCATCGCCTCATCGAACGCCTTGCTGAAAATGGATTGGCGACTTCCGGGGAACACGTCGAAAATCGACCTGCCGACCAGCTCCCGTTCCCCGAAATAGTCCTTGGCCCTTTGGTTGAGGTAGGTGAACTGCCATTCGCGATCGAGCGCGCACACGCAGTCGCTGGTATTTTCGAGCACCTTCTGCACGCGGCCGGCATTCTGCTCCGCCGCCCGCTGCGCCTTCACCAAAGATCGCTCGGCGTGTTTCTGCTCGGTCAAATCGCCGATGAAACCTTCCAGGAATAGCGGCTCTCCGCCGGCGCCATAGACGGCCCTCCCGCGCTCTAAGACCCAACGCAATGAACCGGAATGATCCGTGATCCGGTATGTGATCGAAAACATCCGGCGAGCAGCAACCGCGGAAGAGATCTCCTCGTCGACGAGCGGCAAATCATGTCTGAAGATCAATGCTCCCCATGTGAGCCCCTTCTGGAAATCGGATGACTTGTAGCCGGTGAGGTCCTCGACGCCTTCGCTGACAAAGGTCATCGTCCATGGCTGCTGGACGGAAGAACGGTAAGCGATGCCTGGCAGGTTATCGAGCAATGTCTCGAGCTGCCGCCGGCTGTCCTCGGCCGCGACCTGGGCGATGTGCCGCTCCACGACTGCTTTTTCGGCTTGCACGGCTTGTCCAAGAGCCTTGGCTCCGAGCAGCCGTATGGCGTCCAAATCGCGCTTCAGGTGCCAAATTCTATAGGCGGCGATCACGCCAATGATCACCATCCACGCAATCAAAAGCGCCAGATACAATTGTGAGCTTGTTATCAGCGACTTTTGAAGAGTTATGCTTTCGATCTCGAAGCGGTGCACCCCCAGCGGAGCCCCTGATCCTGTTTGCACATCAAGAGATATGATGTTTTCAAACTGCGGCTTGCTCAGGTGAGGCGGGATCCTGCGGCCCGTTATCCACCACTCGGCAACGGCAAAATCCTCCAGGGCTGTCTTGTGGCGCTGAAACCCGCTTTTCGCAGGTATGTCGACCACATTGAACTTGTTGGACTCGATGATGCCGGGCTCGCTGTAGCGGGGATCGTGGTTGACGAGTTGCAACCTGATGGTTTTCGCCGGGCCCTCGTATCTGAAGGCGATCGTAAGACTTTCCAGGTCGGATAAATCCACGCCTCCGGTCGATCGTTTGGGATCGAACAGCAGCTGATATCCGCAATAAGGGTAGGGGGAGCCTTCACGAAGCGTGCACTGCCATTTCAGGGGACGCAGCGGATCTGCTGCGGCGGTGGATGCGCCGTCTGCATCTTCATCTGAAAACGCCCGACCGGGGTATGACGGAACGCCGCCCGGCGTGATGGTGATCGTTTCCCGAAGGATATTGTCCTGCCAACGGACAG
>JALYNE010000267.1 GCA_030773375.1 Pseudomonadota bacterium | reverse complement strand
CGCAGAACAGCTCGGCGGCACGATGGTGGAGCAGCTCGCCGCACTTTTCGACCAGCCGTAGCTTTCTCGCCCTTCGGCAAGGGATGGCGAACAAAATAAGTGGGGCCCGGCGCTTGTGCAGCGCCGAGCCCCGCCCTCGTTACGCGACTAGAGGGATTGGTTCAGGCCGGGCTTAGTAGCCGCGGCGGCAGCTGCTGCGGCCGAGCTTGCGGCCGAGGACGGCCCCGCCGGCGCCACCGACGACAGTCCCGGTGATGCGGCTGCCGCGGCTGTCGATCGCGCGGCCGAGCAGCGCGCCGGCAGCGGCGCCCAAAATGGTGCCGGTGGTGCCGGAGCAGCGCCGCGTGTTGTTGTAGCTGCGCTCGTAAGCGGTGCGGCCGTAATAGCCGTTGTCATGCGCCTGAGCAGCGGCAGGAAGCGTCGCAACAGCGGCAGCGGCAGCAGCGGCGCCCAGGGTGATTTTCTTAAACATAACTAGCTCCTCTTCGTCGATGTTGCGGCTTGCCGGGGGAGGTGCTCTTCCGAAGCAACACGCCATGCGGCTCGTCGTTGAAGTGCTTATGCCTTGATTCGCTTGAGCCGAGGCTGAATGCATGCGTCAGCCGCCGTTCATCAAAAGGGCTCTGTAGATTAACAATGAGACAGGTTAGAGGGCGCCGCATGCGTATCCCGATCGCGCTCGCGGCCTTTCCGCTGCTGACGACCTTCGCGCCGCTCGCGCTGTTCAGCCAAGCGGAGCCGCCAGCGCGCAGCTTGCTCGCTTTCACCCGCGTCGCGCTGGACGAGCAGGATCCCTCGTCACGGCGCGTTGGGCGCCTCCTTTATCTTGGCGGCTGGGCGATCCGCAGCAACGACCCTCGCTTCGGCGGTATCTCGGCGATGCACGTCGAGGACAAGGATGTCACCGCGCTCAGCGACGCGGGCTCCGTGATCCGCTTCTCGCTCGGGAGCCAAGAGGCGTCGATCCAGCCGCTGAGCGCCGGCCCCGGTTCTTCTTCCGAGAAACGAAATAGGGATTCGGAATCTTTAGCCGTCCGGAAAGACCGCGCATGGGTTGGGTTCGAGGGCGTCAACGAGGTTTGGCGCTATCAGAGGGCAAGCTGGCGCAGGCTTGCCTCGGCCGCGCCGGCCGCGATGAAGAAGTGGCCGGAAAATGCGGGAAGCGAAGCGATGCTGCGGCTGCCGGACGGCCGCTTCCTTGTCTTCTCGGAAGGCAGGCAAGTGCGTGGCGGGACCGAAGCTTTGCTGTTCAGCCGCGATCCTTCGGAACCGCAAAGCCAGGCGAGGACGATCGCCTATTTGCCTCCCAAAGGCTATCGGATCACCGACGCCGCCTTGCTTGCCGATGGCCGAATGCTCTTCCTCAACCGCCGCTTCGCGCTGACGGAGGGGGTTTCCGCAAAGCTCACATTGGCGCCGAAATTGCCGTCCGCAGCCGGCGCAACTCTGACGGGGGTGGAGATCGCGCATCTCCGGCCGCCGCTCACCGTCGACAATATGGAGGCGCTGAGCGTCACGCGCGAAGGCGCCCGAACGATCGTGTGGATCGCGTCGGACGATAATTTCAATTCGCTGCAGCGGACGCTGCTGCTGAAATTCGCGTTGATCGAGTAAGCGAAAGGCTCGCCGCCGGGCGTCGCCTCGCTGCTGCTCAGGCGTCGGCGGCCGGGGTGGCCTTGGCGATCTCGCGCTTCAGCCGGCGCGCCTTGAGGCTCAGCTTCTCATCGGGCGTTTTTGCGAGCCAGTTGTCCAAGCCGCCGACATGCTCGACCGAGCGCAGGCCGTTCATGGACACCCGCAACTTGACGCCGCGGCCGAGTGCGTCGGACAGCAAAGTCACGTTCTGCAGGTTCGGCAGAAAGGTCCGCTTGGTCTTGTTGTTCGCGTGGGAAACATTGTGCCCCACCAGCCGGCCCTTGCCGGTCAGTTCGCAAATGCGCGACATCGTATCTCGTCCTGGATTTGGGGCATGGATGCCCCGGAAAGTCGGCGCAATTAGTCCGTGAAGCGGCATTCGTCAACTGCTTCCAAGGCTTCGTTGCGGGTGTGCAACCGTTCCGGAGCAGCGGCGTTGACAATCCAGGCGCGAGTGTCGCCATGGAGAACGCTTATGCGACGCCTCATCCTGGCCATAGTCATCATCGCGGTGGTCCTCTTGATCGTCGCCGTGCTGACCGGCTTCGTGACTCTGACCAGCGAGGGCCGGTTCAAGGCGCCTGAAGTCAATGTGACGGCCACTCCAGGCCAAGTTCCGAGGATCGATGTCGACACGAAAAAGATCGAGGTTGGGACAACCGAAACCAACGTCGGCGTCCCGGTTATCGGAGTCGAGCCATCCACCATCAAGGTGCCGGTGATCGGCATCAAGGACGGCTCCGGAGAGGCGGGGCAAAACGCCGCGCAGAACGCGCAGTAGCGATGCGAACAATGGCCGGCACGGTTCCTCGCAGCGCGCTGCTTGCCGCACTCTTTCTGCCTCCGCTCGGCATATTCCTGACGGAAGGCGTCACTCGGAATTTCTGGATAACCTTCGGTCTGACCTGCTTGGGGTTTTTCCCTGGGATCGCCTTCAGCTTTTATGTTCTGCTCAAAGGGCACGGGCAGGGGGTCGCATAGTCTGCCGCCTGCCACGCTAGTTCCTTTGTTTGCCGTGCTTTCCGAGCCGTCAGGTGATTCCACCTGACGGACAAGCACTCTAAAGGCGGAGCGATGCCGTTCCCGCTTCCCAAACCAATGCGCGTGGCGCTCGAGCAAGCTGAGGCCGCTGCGCAAGCGGGCGAAGTCCCCGTTGGCGCAGTGGTCACGCGAGGTGCCGAAGTGATCGCGGCTGCGGGAAATGCGATGCGGACAGAAAAGGATCCGACGGCGCATGCCGAGATGATGGCGCTGCGCGCCGCGGGCCGGGCGCTCGGGACATCACGCCTCGACGGCTGCGACCTCTGGGTGACGCTCGAGCCGTGCGCCATGTGCGCGGGAGCGATCGCCCTCGCTCGCATCGCGCGGCTTTATTTCGCGGCGGCGGACCCGAAGGGCGGCGCCGTGCTCCACGGGCCCCGGCTGTTTGCCCAGCCCACATGCCACCACGCGCCGGAAATCTACCCGGGCATCGGCGAGGAGGCTGCGGCGGCGATGCTGCGGGACTTTTTCAAGGAGCGCCGGAGCTGATGGAAGGGCTCTTCGGGGCCGAGCAGCCAGCGCCGGAAGGGACGCAGCCGCTCGGGCCGCGTTTCAGCGGCAGCAGCCACTCGTAGGTCTTGGTTATGAGCTCGGGCACAGGCTTCCCCTCCGCGTCCGTCGCGGGCTTGTAACGGAAGCGCTGCTCGATCAGCCGGCAGGTGGTTCTATCAAGATCGGCATTGCCGCTCGATCTGGTGACGCGGCAGCCGCCGGCACGGCCGTCCGTTCCCACGGTGAAGAGCACCGAGACGATCCCTTCGGCTCCTGCTCTCATCGCACGGCGGGGATAGTCCTCATTGAGAAGCCTTCCCCGCTCGAGCCGAGCGCGGGCCCCGCCGCCTGCGCCCCCGGTGCCCATACCCGAACCGCCGCTTGCCGTGCCGGACCCTTCGCCGCCGCTCCCGGTGCCGAGCCCCATCACCGTGGAAGTGCCCGCGGTAGGATCGTTCCCCGGGCGCTGAGTGGGGAGCGGCGCCGCGACGACGGGGGGCGGCACTTCAACCCGGATCTTCGGCGGCGGCGCCACGATCGGAGTGGCCTCGGATGCAAGGTTCGGCGGGGCGGCAGCGCCTTCTTCATGCGGGCTGGAGGCCTCGGGTGCAGGCCTTTCCTCGAGCGGCGGAGGCAAGATCTCCTCGACCTCGAAAATCTTCAGGCTGTCGCTGACGGTCCGGCCGACTTCGAAGGCGAGGCCGGTGATGAGGGCATAACCGAGCACCGCATGGAAGGCGAGGACGCCGAGGCTCGCCTTGATGCGATCCCGACCCCTCTCTCCGCCCGGTTCCGACATCTCGCATCCAATATTGTGCGCCAGGAGCAAGGGCGCCAGCTTGCCCCGGAGCCCCATTTCATCCGCTTCGCACCATCAGCGGCCGGCATCCGTCGCTGGAACGATGCGGATTTCCACGCGGCGGTTCTGCGCGCGTCCCGCGTCGGTGGCATTGTCGGCGATCGGCTGCGTCTCGCCAAAGCCTTGGGTGGCCATCCGCGGCGCCTGGACGCCGCGGGCCGCTACATAGTCGGCGACGCTCCGCGCGCGGTTTTCGGACAAAGTCTGATTGTAGGCGTCGCTGCCGACATTGTCGGTATGACCATAAATGTCGATCAGCGTCTGCGGATAGGCTGCCAGCGTCTGCGCGACCTGGTCGAGGGTGGGCCGGAACTGCGGCTGGATATCGAAGCGGTTGAACGCGAAGGTGATCCCGGCCGGCATCCTGAGCAGAAGCTCGTCGCCCTCGCGTTCGACGACAACGCCGGTGCCTGCAGTCTGGCGGCGAAGCTCGCGCTCCTGTCTGTCCATATACTGGCCGACCGCCGCGCCGGCTATGGTGCCGATGCCTGCGCCGACGATCCTCTCGGTTCGATCGCGCCGACCGCCGACCAGGTCGCCCGCCAGGTAACCGGCGACCGCGCCGGCCACGGCCCCGATTGCGGTGCGGGTCTGGAATTCGCGTTCCCCTGTCTCCGGGTTGGTGACGCAGGCGGTGGTGGCGAGAAGTGCCGCAGCAATCGCGGCTCCGGTGATAGGCTTGGACGCAAACATACGCATTCCTTTCCCTCAAGGGTAAATCGAACGGGCGGCTTAACCTCCATTGAAAACGCCTTGTTCCACAGCGGCGTTGAACCTGACCTGAGGAACATGTTGTAGGCCTGAAAGGAACGCGGCTAAACAAGGCTGCAGTCATGCCCCCCTCAGCCCCCCTGATGCCCTTTCCCTGGTTCGATGTGGCCGTGATCGCATTCCTTATTGCGCTGAACGGGGTCTTTGCCTTGTCGGAGCTTGCGATCGTCTCGTCTCGCGAAGCGC
>JALYNE010000266.1 GCA_030773375.1 Pseudomonadota bacterium | reverse complement strand
CAACGCTGGATTTTCGTGGGCAAGGCGGCCTCCGCTACGCCGTCTCGGTGGACGGCGAGGCGCCTCAGGTCGTCAATGTGCACGAAGGTGGGGTGACGGAGCGCGAATGGGAGCGGGCGGTTGCGAACAACGCTTGGGTGACCAGCTCACGTCACCGGATCGCTGCCCCTGGAGCGCATGTGGTGAGGGTGTGGCTGGTTGACCCTGGCCTGGTGTTCCAGCGGTTGCACGTGATCCGAGGCGAGCTGCCCGAAACCTATTTGGGGCCGCTGGAAAGCCGACGCCGCTAAAGCGCCTTCCGGCGGCGACAGGTCCAGTGCGCGATCGCATATTGAGGCATCGCGTCCGGCCCGGCACGAACCGCGACTTCCGCCAGCCACCCCGGAACGTGGTCTTCCGCGCGGCCGGCATATTTGCCGGTTCGGCCAATGCTTACGCGGACATCGCGCGCGGTGAAGAACCCCCCAGTGGATCCGACGGGGCCGCCTGCCAGCACATGCGTGGGTCGACCGTTGATCCTCAGCAGCGCGTGCTCGCCGCTCGTCGCAAGATAGATCTTGTCGCCGCGAAAGAGGAAGCAGGCAGCTGGGCCCAGCCCAAGCTGCTGCAGGTCTGCGCGCTTCAAGGGCACGAGCTGTATCGGGCGTTCGCTTTCGTCCGGCTCGGGCTTCAGCTCTGCAACTGCCTCGATCTCGGCGGCAAGCTGATCGGCGGACTTCTCGTCGAGGCTTTGCCCGCTGTTGCAAGCGGTGGCGACGGAGAAAAGCAGAATTGCGCTTAACCACGTTCGCTGCCGCGTTGGAAGGGATTGCTCCCTTAGAGGGTAAGGGGTGGCGGGCATGCGGGATCCCTTTGTTCCGGAAAAGCGAAAGACGCGCCGCGTCGAGGTCTCGATCCGGTCCAGGGTCCGGCACAGCAGCTTTCTAGCATCGCCGGTCGAGATCACGAGCATCTCCTTTGGCGGATTCGGCGCCAGCGGAGCAGCTGAGGTCAGGTGCGGCGATTACCTGTCGGTCGATCTTCCCAATATCGGATTGGTGCGTGCCAGAGTGGTCTGGTCCGAGCCCGGCAGGTTCGGCGGCGTCTTTCCCAAAGCAGTTGATGTCCGAAAATGCCTCAAGCCATTGCGATGAGTGGCGCGGCGGTTTCCTGATCCTCAGGCGAGCGCCCGGCTCTGCTGCGTCTGCTCACGTTCGTCCTCACAGTCCGCTTGCCACTCGTAAACAAGCGCAAGTTCGAGCAACTCGTCAGCCGAATCGCTGCCGCGATCCTGTTTTGCGAGCCTGCGGCAGTCCTGCGCGCGTTCACGAAGGTAAGTCTGCTCTGGCATGGAACCGTCTCCCAAAGGCGAGCGACGCTTGAGCGGAACGAGCGTTCCGAGGAAAACGCAGCCGAAACGAATGATGGCGCTGCTCAGCTGAGCGCCCGGTACACCCCGTAGAGGCTCGTAAGGGTGAGCACGGCGCCGACCATCGAAAGCAGGAAATCGGGCTGGATCCGCTTTGCCACCAGGGCGCCGAGCGGAGCTGCGAAAATCCCGCCGATAAGAAGGCCAACCGTCGCGGCGGTGAAAGCTTCCACGCCCAGAGCCGCAATGAAGGTCGCCGAGATAGTAACGGTAAGGACGAATTCGGCGGTGTTGACGGTGCCGATCACCTTGCGCGGGGAGCCCCCCTGGACGAGCAGGTTGCTGGTGACCACGGGCCCCCAGCCGCCGCCGCCTGATGCGTCCAGAAAGCCGCCGATGAGACCCAGCGGCTCGACGATCTTCAGATCCCGCTCTCTATGCTTGTGCTTGGCGCCGCGCCACAGCAGATAGATGCCCATTCCGGCCAGGTAGGTCAGCACAATCGGGCGGGAGGTTTCTGCACTGACTTGCGTCAGAACATAGGCTCCGAGCACGCCCCCGACGACGCCGGGTACGACGATCCGGGCGAACAGCCGCCAATCGACGTTGCGATGGGCAATGTGGCTCACGCCGGAAACCGCGGTCGTGAAGGTCTCCACCGTGTGGACGCCGGCCGATGCCATGGCAGGAGGCACCCCGATGCTGATCAGCAACGTCGAGGAAATGGTGCCGAACGCCATTCCGAGCGCCCCATCCACCATCTGCGCTGCAAAGCCGATCGCGATGAATGGGAGTAGATCACCCAGTGTCATGGCCGTAAAATCGAGCATTCGCTCCCCCGGTGTCCTACATCCCGCGCGGCACTGTCTGGTGAGCAGGCGTTGTTGGAGCAAGCATTTTTCGCTGCACTGCGGAAAAGTGGGCGCCTTTACTGGCATTCGGGCGGAGCAGTGGCTATTTTGCAGCCACAACAAAGCTGGGGTTTGCCTCCTATGGCCGGACTGGTCGATTATCTGGAGTCGGTGAAAGCGCGGGATCCAGCCGCGCGATCCCGGTGGGAAGTGCTGCTTTACCCCGGTGTGCTTGCCTTGGGTCTACACCGGGTCGGGCACTGGTTGTTTCGGGGCGAGCTGTTCCTGCTGGCGCGGATCGTCAACCACATCGCCCGCTTTCTGACGGCCATCGACATTCATCCGGGCGCGGTGATCGGGCGTAATTTCTTCATCGATCACGGCTTCGTCGTCATCGGCGAGAGCGCTGAGATTGGAGACGACGTTACCATTTATCAGCATGTGACCCTGGGCGGCACGAACCCGGCAAATGGCGTCCCGGGCAAGCGGCACCCGACGATCGCGGATGGCGTGATCATCGGTTCGGGCGCGCAGGTGCTGGGGCCAATTACGGTTGGGCCGAGGGCGCGGATTGGTGCCAATGCCGTCGTGACGAGGGACGTGCCGGAAGGTGCGACCATGGTCGGGATCCCCGCACGCCCGACGCTGCTCGATGCCCAGGACTATCAAAGGTCGTTCGTGCCTTATGGTACTCCGTGCAGCGAACTCTATGATCCAGCCGCACAAAAGCTCGAGGCTCTGAAGTGCGAAGTCGAGCAACTCAGGAAACGGCTGGCGGAACTGATCGAGGAACGCGACAGCACGAAGCGTGACAGCGCCTGATGGGCAGCGTTCATCCATTCCCGACATCCCGCACCAGCCCTACCCAGACCAGTTTCGATCGAGCGGAACTCGGCCGCATCATGGATCTCTATGGGCGCATGGTCGCCGCCGGTCTGTGGAAGGATTACGCGATCGAGTTCGGTCGCGACGCGGCCGTGTTTTCGGCCTTTCGCCGGGCCGCCGAGCGGCCTGAATACAAGATCGAAAAGCGCCCTGCGCTGCGGGCGCGGCAGGGCATGTGGACGCTGATTGGCGAAAATGGGGCGGTACTGAAACGGGGCCATGAACTCGGCCCCGTTCTTGCTCCCGTTGAACGCCGGCTTATGAAGCTGGTCGGGGGCTGACGCTCCGCTCCAGGATCGGAAGCTTGGCCTGCACCCCCGGCGGCAGCGGGCGCACGATCGCAGCTCGGGCATTGTGCCAGAAAGCCGACAGCAGCAGCAATGCGGATCCAATCACGAGCGCCGTCAGGGCAACGTTCATCTCCACTGCTCCGAACCGCTCGAACAGGTCGCTGAGCGCCCAGAGCACGTAGGCGAGCGCCGAGACGAGCAGGGCCCGCCGGTCGATCGCGAGCGCCGTCAGGCCGAGGATGAAATAGACGGCGAGGACGATGACGGCCTCGGCAATTGTGGCGTTGCCGTCGGTAAGGCCCAGCAGCGAAAAGACCGGGTGCACGATCAGCGGCGCGGACAAGAGGTGGAGCCAGAAGGCGACGTCGGAACGTCGGGTCTCGCGCCGCGGGTCGGACGAGTCCCACCACATGGCGAACAGGAACACGCCGATCCCGAGCACCAGCGCGAAGCCGAGGAGAATGTCGCCAAGGCGTTCGTCGTCGCCAATCAGCACGCCGATGAGTCCGAGGCTGACGCCGACGATGGAAGCTGCGCCTGCGGCGACGGTGATCGGGACCCTGAAGCGCCGCCAGTGAAGCCATGCGCCGGCGGCACCGATGGCGCCTGCGGCTGCAGCAAGGCCGGCCCCGAGGCGTTCATTGTCCTGGAGGGCCTGCTCGCCGACGATGAGCACGAGGCTGAGCCCGGAACTGACGATCACTCCCCCGACAAAGGCGAGCAGAAGCAGGATGCTGGGAAGCGCCATGCGCCGGTTGCGGGTGAAGAATTCCGCAAGCCCCCAGGCGGCGGCAGCGACCGCAGCACCGGAGAAGGGCGACGGTCCGTCGTGTCCCAGGTTGGGCGGTATGTAGTGCGCGATCCAGGCCAGCGCCACGAGCAGGATCACGGCGGCGGTCGACACGAAGATGTCGTTGAATCCGGTCAAAAGCCGGAAATGTTCCTCGTCGACTGCGGGCGTCGAGCGCGCGGCGGCAACGTGCTTCCTGAGCGCGGTTGCCGCTTCGGGGCTGATTGCCCCCGCCGCCACCGCCGATTCCAGATCGCTTTCGCTGTACATGGCTTGGTCCTCCCTAGAGGCGGAGGCTTATAGCACAGGTGTGTTGCGCATGCAAGACAGCGGGGCTTTTCTGGGAGGCAATATCAAGCCGGCTCGGTCCCTGTTCCGAAAGCCAGCGACCGGTCCTTTCACCACCTGCGGCTCATTTGCCGGGGGTCGGGATCTGGAGCCTGGAGTGGCGATCGATTAGGTTGAATCGTTCTCCGCTCCATAAGCTTTTGTCGTCGCATTGCTTTTGGCGAAAAGCCGGTCCCCACCTTTTTCTCCGATGCTCTATCTGGTCCGGCAAGGCTAAGCAGCCGAACCTGCTGATCAGCATTGCCGGCGAGGCTTGGCGGCAAAGCACTAGCTGCTCTGCAGGGTCTTCAGGATGACCATCGCCTGCTCCGCGCCCGACTGCGGCACGATCTCGCCCCTCCGGTCGCCGATGCGGGTCCAGTTGGCGGCGACCTCCTCCGGGGTGCGGCTGCCTTGAGGAAGCGCGTATCCTGGCGTGAGCGTGACGTAGCATGCCTGGACGACGCCTGCGCCCGCGCCGACAATCGCGTTCGAGGGTGCGTCTTCGGAT
>JALYNE010000265.1 GCA_030773375.1 Pseudomonadota bacterium | reverse complement strand
TAGCTCTTCAGGAAGTCTTCGAGCCAGAGCACCGCCTCGAGATCCAGATGGTTGGAAGGCTCGTCGAGGAGCAGCAGGTCCGGAGCGGAAAAGAGCAAGGCGGCAAGCGCAACGCGCATCCGCCATCCTCCCGAATACGAGTCCAGCGCCCGATGCTGCATGTCCTCGTCGAAGCCGAGCCCGGCAAGAATGCGGGCCGCCCGCGAGGGCGCCGCATGGGCATCTATCGCGCTGAGCCGCTCATGTATTTCTCCGAGCCGGTCCGGCTCGTCACAGCTCTCGGCTTCGCCGAGCAGCGCCGCACGTTCGAGATCCGCCGCCAGCACAGTTTCAAACGGGGTTGCGGTTCCGGCCGGGGCTTCCTGGGCAATGTAGCCGAGGCGCGCGCCGCGCGGCATTTCGGCCGCGCCCTCGTCAGGCTCCAGCATGCCCGCAATGACGCGCACCAATGTCGACTTCCCCGCTCCGTTTCTCCCGACGAGCCCGACACGGCTCCTCGGCGGCAGAGCAGCTGTGGCCCCATCAAGGATGGCCCGGCCGCCCAGGCGAACCGTGATTGCATTGAGTGTCAGCATGGCGCCCGCCTAACATGACCTCTCTGCGAGCCCAAGGGATGTTGGGCCTGGACCAGTGGAACCAATGGAATTCCGAACCTTTCCTGCGCGGATAAGCCGCATCGGGCTGAAATTGGTTGCTTGCCTTCAGGGATGGGCGCATTCGCGCGCACTCCGAATGGGAGAAGTCGAAATGCAAGTCGCGATATCGCACGACCCCGGTGCTCCCGAGGAGCAGGTCGTGGAGGAAATGGCGCAGGAAGGTTTCGACGCAGCGCCAAAAGATTATCCTTCGGGCAAGACCGAGCCGCACCACCACGATTACGACGTCTACCTGTACATCATGGAAGGCGAGTTCAGGCTCAGGCTGGACGCGCAAACGGTCCATCTTTGCCGGCCAGGAGACAGGGTCCGCGTCCCTCGCGGCACCGTCCATTCGGAGGAGCACGGGCCGCTGAGGATGATTGTCGGCCGCCGCCACTAAGGAAGGCGCGCCTTTTTGACGAAGAGGACCATTTCAAATGACCAACGACGTTGCCAGCCGCCTTCCCGTGTGCCTGCTCCTCCTCAGACTGAGCCTCGGGCTTGTGATGATGGTGTGGGCTTTCGACAAGATCCTCAATCCGTCACATGGCGGCGCTGTTTTCGAAAGCTTCTACGGCTTGCCCGAGGTCGGCGAGTCGCTCGTAAGCATGATCGGAGTTGCCCAGGCGCTGATCGTGCTGGCCTTCCTCGCCGGGCTCGCGAAAAAGTGGACGTACGGCGCGGTGCTGCTCATGCATGGCGTCACGACGTTGGTTTCGTGGAGCGCCTATCTCCAGCCTCTGAAAAACATTATGTTCTTTGCCGCCTGGCCAATGCTCGCCGCGTTGATCACGCTGTTCCTGCTGCGAAACGAGGATCGAATCGCCTCTATCGGCCGGGGCGACGCACACCCCGTCAGCCGCTGAAGGAACTCTGATGCCGCGCATTGCAGTTGTTCAAGCCGGATCGGTCCTCTTCAACACCCCGGCCACGATGAACAAGCTCCAGGGGCTGGCCGCTGAGGCCGCCGATCAGGGCGCGGGGCTCGCCGTTTTCCCCGAGGCCTTTGTCGGCGGATATCCGAAGGGCATCGACTTCGGCGCGCGGGTCGGCTCGCGCTCGCCCGAAGGGCGGGAGTGGTTTCGCCGCTACTACGAAAGCGCCATTCCGGTGCCGGGGCCCGAAACCGATGCGATCGGGGAGACGGCGGCGAGGCATGGCATGCATCTCGTGGTGGGCGTCATCGAGCGTGCGGGCCGCACCCTTTACTGCACCGCCTTGTTCTTTGGTCCGGACGGAACGCTGCTGGGCAAGCACCGCAAATTGATGCCGACGGCCATGGAGCGCTTGATCTGGGGAATGGGCGACGGCTCCACCCTTCCTGTGTTTGACACCCCTTCGGGCCGCATCGGCGCGGTGATCTGCTGGGAAAACTACATGCCGCTCCTCAGGACCGCCATGTACAGCCAGGAGATCGAAATCTACTGCGCACCCACCGTGGACGACCGCGACGTCTGGCCTGCAAGCATGCGCCATATCGCCGTCGAGGGGCGGTGCTTCGTGCTTTCCGCCGTCCAATATCTGACCCGGGCAGACTGCCCGGCGGATTACCAGCCCATCCAGGGCGATGATGCCAGCACGGTGCTTATCCGCGGCGGCAGCAGCATCGTCGGCCCGCTGGGCGACGAACTGGTGAGCCCGGTCTATGGCCGGGAGGCTGTCCTATCCGCGGAACTCGACCTCCGGGACATCCCCCGAGCCAAGTTCGACTTCGACGTTGTCGGCCATTACGCCCGCCCGGACGTGTTCCAGCTGCGAGTGGACCGCACCCCCCACTCGCTGGTGGCGGCAGCAGCTCCGCGTTCGGAGCCAGCAGAATAGGCCGGAGGCTGCTCTCAGAGAGTCGCGAAATCGACAACCGAGTGGCGGTCGAGCACAGCGGATCGATCCGGCAGCGGGTATTTGAGGCCGGTGGCGCAGTTGAACAGGACGGCCCGCTCGTCTTTGCCGACCAAGCCGGCCTCCAATGCCTTGCGCCACGCGGCCAATGTTGCACCTCCCTCCGGGCAAAGGAGGACGCCTTCGCTGGCGGCAGCCTCCTCCACCCCTTCCATCAGCGCGCGCTCCGAAACCGCCATCGCGAAACCGCCACTTTCCCGGACGGCCCTCAGGATCAGGAAGTCCCCCACGGCCTTTGGAACGCGTATGCCGGCAGCGCGTGTGGTTGCCCCTTCCCAGCGCGGGGCGTGCTCCTCGCCATCCTCGTAGGCCTTGACGATCGGCGCACAGCCTTCGGCCTGGACGGCAACCATTCGAGGCCGCTTCGCCCCGATGAGCCCAAGCTGCTCCAGTTCAGCGAAAGCCTTCCACATGCCGATGAGCCCGGTGCCGCCGCCAGTCGGGTAGAAGATCACGTCGGGAACCGCCCAGCCGAGCTGCTCGGCGAGTTCGATGCCCATCGTTTTCTTGCCCTCGATCCGGTAGGGCTCCTTCAGCGTGGAGAAATCGAACCAGTGACCGTCGGCCGCTCCCTCGCCCACGATCTTCCCGCAATCGTCAATAAGACCGTTCACCCGGTAGACCCGGGCACCGTGCATGGCGGTTTCGCGGATGTTGATTTCGGGAGTGTCGTCGGGACAAAGCACAACCGTCTCGATCCCGGCCCGCGCGCCATAGGCGGCAAGCGCTGCGCCGGCATTGCCGTTGGTCGGCATGGCGATCTTGCGGACGCCGAGCTCCTTGGCCATGGCAACGGCCATGGCGATCCCGCGCGCCTTGAACGAACCGGTGGGGAGCCGCCCCTCGTCCTTGACCAGCAACTGAGCCGCACCGAACTTGGCCGCCAGCCGCGAAAGCGGGACGATCGGCGTCGCGCTCTCGCCGAGACTGACGATGCTTTGGCTGCGACGGACCGGCAGGATCTCGCGACACCGCCACATATCGAGCGGCCGCGAAGCCAGAGCTTCGCGCGTCAGCCTCTGCCGCGCCCGCTCGAGATCGTAGCGCACGAGCAGCGGCCGCCCCGCACGCGAGAGGCCATGGAGCCGATCAGGCTCGTACCGCTCGCCCGTCATCGAGCATTCGAGATGAGTGACGAAGGTGTCCCGATCCTGGACGAGGTTCCGGTCCCAAAGGATCGACATGAGATCACAAGCTCCCGAATTGATGCCGGAGCATGGGCGCCGCCGGAGGTGAAACGCGGAGCTAGCCGCGTGAACCGTCCTGCTCAAGGGGCTTGAGGCGGCAAGCGGTTCTGCTAGCCCTGGAGCTGCACGAAGGCACGGCACGGAACCTCGCCGCCTGCGGGGGCTTCTTACCGACTTCAAGCCCGGAGGATCACGTGATTGGAAAAGTAATCGGAATGTTCGTCGGACGCTCCCTCGCGAAAAAACGCGGACTGAACAGCGCGGCAGGTGCTGCGGCCCGCCTGATCGCACCGGCTGTCTTGAAGCGCATCGGAGCGGTAGCGCTGAAAAGCGGGGGCGCCGCGGTGCAGGCGCGCCGGCAGCGCCGCGCGCCCAAGTACCTCCGCCGGATCGCGTAGCGCACCCGCTAATGCCATCGGGGTTGGTAGCGCTTCTCGACGACGTCGCGGGTATCACGAAACTGGCGGCTGCATCGCTCGACGACATCGGTGCAGCAGCAGGGCGAGCTGGAACAAAGGCAGCGGGTGTGGTCGTCGACGACACGGCCGTGACGCCGCGATACGTGATGGGGTTCACGCCCGACCGCGAGCTGCCCATCATCGCGAAGATCGCCCGTGGGTCGCTGCGCAACAAGCTGTTGTTCCTGCTTCCCGCCGCCATCGCTCTTAGCGCGCTTGCGCCTTGGGCTGTGACGCCTCTTCTGATGCTTGGCGGCGCATATCTCTGCTTCGAGGGCACCGAGAAGGTAGCGGAGGCAATGCTCGGACATGGCGAGCATGGCGAAGCAGTGCCGCTCGCGCTGGCCGCGGCTGAGCTCGAGCAACAGAAGGTAAAAGGCGCCATACGGACGGATTTCATCCTCTCGGCAGAGATCATGGCGATCGCACTCGCGGACGTCGCCGATCGCCCGCTCCCGCTGCAGGCAGCAGTGCTGGCAGCCGTGGGCATTCTCATCACGGTCGGTGTCTATGGCATGGTCGCGTTGATCGTGAAGATGGACGACATCGGGCTCCACCTCGCTCAAAGGCGAATCGCCCCGCTGCGCCTGATCGGCCGGGGGCTGGTTCGAGGCATGCCGTTGCTGATGAAGGGCCTCTCCGTGATCGGCACCGCGGCGATGATCTGGGTCGGAGGCGGCATCATTGTTCATGGGCTGGAAGAGTTCGGGTTCGGCGCCCTTCCCCACGCTCTCCACGACATGTCGGAAGGCGCCGGCCACGCGGTGGCGCTCGCGTCCGGGCTGGTCGAGTGGATCGTCTCCGCCGCTGGGGCGGGCTTGCTCGGCCTGAT
>JALYNE010000264.1 GCA_030773375.1 Pseudomonadota bacterium | reverse complement strand
GCTTATGCCGCCGAGGTCATGGACACACGCCCGCTTCCCAAGAGCAGCGAGCGGGACGACAAGCTGCAGGAAGCACGAAACAATCCCGCCAATTTCGACGAGTTCCGCAAGGCCAATGCGCGCAAGTTCCGCGGGTTTGAAGCCCCGGAAGCGAACATCAGGGCGATTGAGGCGGCCGTCCGGCTTCCCTACAGCCAGGGCGTGCTGGAAGAGCGCCGCTTGTTCATGGAGCTGATGAGCGGCACGCAGGCGCGCGCGCAGCAATATTTCTTTTTCGCCGAACGCAAGGCTTCCAAGATCGAAGGGCTGGCGGAGGATACCCGACCGCGTGACATTCGCCGAGTCGGCGTGATCGGCGCCGGCACGATGGGCGGCGGGATTTCGATGAACTTCCTTTCGGCCGGCATCCCGGTCACCATCGTCGAAATGGTTGAAGAAGCCCTCGACCGGGGTACCGCCACCATGCGCAAGAATTACGAGGCGACCGCCGCGAAGGGGCGGATGACGGCCGCTCAAGTTGAACAAGCAATGGGGCTTTTGCGGCCGACGCTCGACTTCGGCGCGCTCGCCGACTGCGACCTCATCATTGAAGCCGTGTTCGAGAATATGGACGTCAAAAAGGACGTTTTTGGGCGGCTCGACAAGATCGCCAAGCCTGGCGCAATCCTTGCCTCCAACACCTCCTACCTCGACATCGATGAGATCGCGGCGGCGACCTCACGGCCCCAAGACGTGCTCGGCCTCCATTTCTTCTCGCCTGCGAACGTCATGAAGCTGCTCGAGGTCGTGCGCGGCGCCAAGACGGCGCCGGACGTGCTTCTCACCGCAATGCAACTTGCCAAGAGGATCAGGAAAGTCGCGGTCGTGGCCGGCGTCTGCTTCGGCTTCATCGGCAACCGAATGCTGATCCCGCGGCAGACGGAGGCGAACAAGCTTCTCCTCGAAGGCGCGACGCCCGAGCAGATCGACCGGGTCCATGTCGAGTTCGGAATGCCAATGGGTCCCTTCCAGATGGCCGACCTCGCCGGCGTCGACATCGGCTGGCATCGGGACCCGAACCGAATAGAGAATATTCGCGACAAGCTGTGCGCGATGGGTCGTTGGGGCCAGAAGAAGGGCGCCGGCTTTTACGATTATGACGAAAAGCGGCGCTCCGCCCCCTCACCCGTCGTCGCCGACGTCATCGACGAATTTCGCGCCCGCGAAGGGGTGGGAAGGCGGGACGTGTCTGATCAGGAGATCGTCGAGCGGACGCTCTACACGATGGTGAACGAAGCGGCGAAGATCCTGGAGGAAGGCGTCGCCCAGCGCGCCTCCGACATCGATGTCGTTTGGGTCTATGGCTATGGCTGGCCCGTTTACCGCGGCGGCCCCATGTTCTGGGCCGATACTGAAGGGCTCCCCAAGATCGTCGAGGGGCTCCGGCGCCAGCAACAGCGCCTGGGGCGGGAGTTCAGCCTGTCCGACCTCCTCGTCCGCAAGACAGAAGCAGGGGAGAAGTTTACGCGCTGAGCGGTTTGGGTGCTTTGGGAGAGCGCCACGGCTGCTCGAGCCAGTAGGAGGTTTCGCCATGAACGCGCTGAAGGTCGCGGTGCCGCTCGCTTCGCTCTTGATCTCTGCCTGCGCCAGCTTCGGCCAGCCGCAGGAAACAAGGGCGGCATCGGAGACGGCCGCGATCCGGGCTGTTATCGCGGACATGGAGGCGGCGTGGAACCGCGGCGACTTTGCAGGCTACATGCGCGGGTTCAAGAATCCGGACGTCGTCTTCGTCTCCCGCGGCGAGTTCCAGAAAGACTGGCAGGGCACGCTCGATCATTACATCCGCGATTATGGCGGCGCGCCCGAGCGACGGGGGCGGCTCAGGTTTTGGGATATCCGCATCGAGATGCTTGGCCCCGACGCAGCGCAGCTGATCAGCCGCTACCGGCTCGACCGTCCGCAGAACCCGCAGGACGGCATCAACACACGGCTGATGCGGAAGGTCGGCGGCCGCTGGGTGATCGCGCTCAACCACGTCTCGTCGAAGGAGGCGCGCTGACATTTCCTCTCCGCGTCACGGCGAGAGCGCCTATTGCTCCGTCCTCGCGAGGAGGTCGATCAGCTCCTGGCGCCAGAACTTCGCCGATGTGTGCGTGCCGTGGCCGCGCGTGTCGCTGGTCGCGCGAATGAGGATGTAGCGGGTGCTTTTCATCCGGCGGGCGGCATCCTCGGCGAGGCCATATTCGGGCGGGTTGATGAAGTCGTCGGCCGAATTGACCCAGGTCATCGGCACACGGATCCGCTCCAGATGCGGCCATGGATTGTATGTTCGCGACGCTTCGAGCTGGTAGATGAGGTCGTTCGCGTCACGTGTCTGGATGTCGCGGTTGATCCGCTCCGTGATGTAAGCATCGGCCACGGCGCGCGTCGGATAGGCCTTCTGAAGGTAAAGCGGCGCAAAGCCGGCGATCTGGAGAATGCTGACGGCGGTCCTCAGCCCTTGCACGGGCTGAGCCCGGTAGTTGCCGGCGGCCCAGGCCGGGTCTTGCCGAATGCCTTCGACGGCTGCCTTGCGCCACATCCGGTTGTGGCCGGCAATCTCGGTGGGAAGGCAGGCCATCGGCATCATGGCTCGAGCAAAGTCGGGGTGGGTCTCTGCCCAAACGAAACCATGCATGCAGCCCATCGAGGTGCCCATCAGCAGCCGAAGCTTGCGGACACCCAAGCGTTCAAGCATCCGCCGCTGCGCTTCGACCATGTCGTCATAGTCGTAGGCCGGGAAGCGCATGCGCATGCCGTCGCTCGGCTTCGATGATTTGCCGTGGCCGATGTTGTCGGGGAGGATCACATAGTATCGGCTGATGTCGAGCGGCTGGCCCGGCCCGAACAGCTCGTCGGCGAATTGCGGCTGGAGGAATTGGCGACCGGAGCCGCCGGTGCCGTGAAGCACCATCACCGCATTGGTGACCTCCCCCTTCTCATCGCGCCGCGGCGTGCCGAGGGTGGCGTAGTGCATGCGCAGCTCCGGCAGCTGCTCGCCGGACCGGAACTTGAAGCCGCTGAGGATTGCGTCGCCTTCCTTCAGCTGTTCGGCATAGCCCGACTGGGCCGAGGCCGGCGCGGCAAGAAAAAGCGCCGCGAGGGCGGCAAGGCGGACGAGCAGAGTCATGTTCGGTCTCCCTCGCCAGCCTCTACTCCCCGCATATGCGCGCTGCCAAGCGGTTCGCGCCGTTCAGCCGCCGCTCAGCAAAGATGGTGAATGTTGTATTTACCAGCGGGCTGCTCCTGTGCGCTCCGCAAGCTTTACCTTTTGGAGTTTGGACCATGCTCAAGAAGATCATCCTTGCTGCAGCGGCGCTGACGGCCACTGCTACCGCGCTCCCGGCCGCGGCCGAAGCGCACGGCTATTACGGCTCACGCTACTCGCGTTCCTATGACGGATACGATCGCGGTTATTACAACCGTGGCTATTACGGCAGCGGCTACCGTTATCGGGACCCTTATTACGGCCGCGGCTACCGTGGCAGCGATTACAGCTATCGCGATTCCTATTACGGCCGTGGCTATCATGGCAGCGGTTACGGCTATCGCGATCCCTATTACGGCCGTGGCTATTCCAGCAGCCGCTATGGCTACCGTGATCGCGGCTATTACGGCCGTGGCTACTCCCGCTGCGGCAGCGGCACGACCGGCACGATCATCGGCGGCGCCGCAGGCGCGCTGCTCGGGCGCGAGATCGGACGCGGCGGCGGCTATTACGGCTATCGTCGCGGTGGCGGGACCACGGGCGCGATCATCGGCGGCGCGACGGGGGCGCTGCTCGGGCGCGAGATCGGCCGCCGCTGCTAATCAGACGGGCGGTCGGATTGAAGAGGCCCGGCGGGTAGACCGCCGGGCCTTTTTGCATCTGGCACCCACCTGGTGAACACCCATTTGCTTGCCAGATGTGGCAAAGACCAGCATGGACTCAGCGCAGCTCAGCTTATTCAAGCCGGTAACGCCGCTACCCGACGGGTTCGAGTATCGGCCCGAATTCCTCTCCCCCGGGGAGGAGCAGGATCTCGTTCGGAACCTGGCCGGGCTGCCGTTTCGGGAGTTCGAGTTCCAAGGCTATTTGGGGAAACGCCGCGTCGTCTCGTTCGGGTGGCAATACGTTTTTGATGGGAGCGGCCTCGGGAAGGCCGATGATATGCCCGAATTCCTGCTCCCGCTGCGCGCACGCGCGGCCGCGTTCGCTGGGCTCGCGGCCGAGGCGCTTCAGCATGTGCTCCTCACCGAATATCGCCCCGGCGCCGCAATCGGATGGCACAAGGACCGGTCGGTGTTCGGCGAGACCGTCGGGATTTCGCTTCTTTCCCCGTGCCGGTTCCGCTTTCGCCGGAAGAATGGCAGCACGTGGGATCGCGCGGCGCTGATCGCGGAGCCGCGCTCCGCTTATCTGCTGCAGGGCGCTTCGCGGACCGAATGGGAGCACAGCATCCCGGCGTTGGAGTCCTTAAGATACTCGATCACGTTCCGGAACCTGCGCACCGAAATCAGCCGGCAATAAGCTTCACAAAGGCGCTGGACACCCAGCCGGAGCGGCAGGGCCCTTCGTAGGCGCGGCGCGCGTTGAGCGGCCGGGATACGCCGCAGGCTGGAGAGAGCGCGCCGCTCTCGTCGTAAACGATGCCGAGCCAGCGCTGGTCGTGCGAGCGGGTGCAAACGAAGAAACGTGCGCCGGCCGAAACCGCACCGGCCTCAGCGGCAGTATCGAAGGGCGCAGCGCGAACCGGCAGCTTGTCGCCCACCGCGGGATCCAGGTGCCGCGTCGTGCCGGCTGCAGCGCAGGCATCGAAATTGGGCCCCAACTCGCCCACACGAACCGGAGCCGATTCGGTCTGCACGGGCGCGGACTCGACTCGCTCGACCTGGACGTCGTTCGCGAAGTGATCATCCTTCACGCCCTCGCCGCATCCGGCGAGGAGAAGCAGAGACCAAGGAAAAGCGCGCCGCATGGCCCCTATGTGGCGCGTCCCCATCAGAAAATCTATTCCGCCGCGGCCGCCCG
>JALYNE010000263.1 GCA_030773375.1 Pseudomonadota bacterium | reverse complement strand
TCCATGTCGGCCAATATGAGAAGCTCGGCATCAACGAGTTCGCGCGCCGCTATGCCGAGAACCCGGCTCCGATCGAGGAGGAGGCGCGCGCCAAGGCACGGCGGGTGGTGCGCAGCTTGTAAGGGATCATTCCCCGTCGCCGGGATGACGCCGTCCGGTCTTGAGCGGGCGGAAGTCGAACAATTCGGGGCGGTGATAATGGCCGGTGACGTCAAGCGTCATGCTCTCCTCGCTCGCCCGCCGGAGATCGAGTTCCGCAACGAGGATCCGCGGCTCCTCGTAAACCGGCTCGATGATGTATTTGCCGTCTGGGCCGATGATCGCGCTACCCCCGCGCAGGACCCACTGGTCGGGACTCGTCACTCGCTCCGGATGCGGCTCGAGCTCCGGGGGAAGCGAGGACGCGCGCATGAGGGCGCCCGAGGCGAGCACGAAGCAGCGGCCTTCGAAGGCATATTGGCGGCTCGCCACCTGGTGGAGATCGTGAACGGTCGGCCAGACCGCAACATGGACGTCCTCGCCCGATTCGTGGAGCGCCTGCCGGGCGAGCGGCATCCAATGTTCCCAGCAAACCAGCGCGCTGACGCGGCCCGCAGGCGTGTCCACGGCGCGCAACCCTTCGACGTCGCCCGCGCCCCAGACCAGCCGCTCGGTATAGGTCGGCATCAGCTTGCGGTGGTGGTTGAGGAGCCTCCCGTCAGGGCCGATCGTGATCAGGCTGTTGTAGAGCGTGCCGCGCCCGGCGCCCCGGCCAACGCGCTCGCTGATGCCGATAACGAGCGTTGCAGAGGTCTCGTGCGCAGCGGCGGCGAGCCGATCGAAGGCGGGGCCCGGGATCGAGATGCTGTTCTCCGCGATGCGTGCAAACACGGCTTTGACCGGCGCGTGGTCCCACAAGGCGGCGTCGCGGGAGAGGTCGAGCCAGGCGGGATAGCCGGGGATCCAGGTTTCGGGGAAGACGATGAGCTCGGCACCGTCGGAAGCGGCTTCGAGCGCCTTTTGCCGGGTGAGCTCCACACCCTCTTCGGCGCTCGCGGCCACTTCCGCCTGGACGATTGCAGCGACGATCTTGGTGTTGCGCATGCCGGTTCCTCCGAGATGCGTGCCGCTATCGGTGAAGCGGAGGTGGACGGCAACAGCTTGTCGCGCTGAGCGGCTGCATTCTGTGCCGGCCCCGAGGCGGCACGGCGGCCGCGAGCCGCATCGATGGAGACGCAGCCCTTGCCCGTCCGCTGCGTTGTGGCGGCACGCCATGCGCCACCTCTCTTTTTCTCCTGTCCTCGCGCTCCTGCTTGCCGGCTGTCGAGCCGTCACTACGCCGGTCGAGTCGCCGCGGGGCCAGGAAGCGCCGCTTCTCCCGGAGCATCTGACCGGCCTCGCCAGCCTTCTCCTCGAACTCCACAACCGGGAGCGGAGCGAGGTGAGCGCGCCCCCGCTCGTGTGGGATGATCGGCTCGCAGCGGCCGCTGCCGCGTACGGGCCGCTGCTGGCACGTGAAGCCGCCCTCGTCCACGCGCCGGCCGCGCTGCGGCCGGGGCAGGGCGAGAATCTCTGGATGGGAACGCGCAACCGCTACAGCCTCCCATCGATGTTCGACGGGTGGGCCCGCGAGAAAAGGCTCTTTCGTGCCGGCGTTTTTCCAGGCGTGAGCCGGACGGGCAGGTGGACCGACGTTGCCCACTACACGCAGATTGTCTGGCGTGGGACGGCGCGCGTCGGCTGCGCAATTCACCGGGCGGCGGAATGGGATTATCTCATTTGCCGCTATACGCCTCCGGGGAATGTGCGCGGGCAGAAAATTCCCTGAAGAGGCAGCCTGCGCCGTCAGCCTTGCTCGGCAGCCGTGGCGGGCCGCGAGGATTTGAGCGCGATGAACAGCCCGGCAAGGGCGAGCAGGCAGCCGCCGACGGCAAGGCTCGACCAGCGGTACCCCTCGAAAGCCGTCGAGAAAGCCATGGCGATGATGGGGACGACGAGGCTGGAATAAGCCGCGCGTCCCGGCCCGACTTCCCGAAGGATCCCGAAGTAGAGCGCAAACGCCAGCGCGGACGCGAAGAGGCCAAGATAGAAGAGACCGATCCAATAGCCGATCCGATACTCGATCACGGGCGGGCCGAAGAGGAAAAATGCGAACAGCGCGTTTGCGGCAGTGCCGTAGAGCATCCCCCACGCAAGCATGCTGACGATCGGCCGTGCCCGGAGACGCTCCGTCCCTTGCATCACGTTCGAGGCTGAAGCCGAAAGAACGCCGAGCAGCGTCAAGCCAATGCCGATCAGCACCGCGCCCGGCGCCACCGCAGCGGTCCGGATCTCGTTGAGGAAGAGGAGGAGCACCCCAAACACCGCCACGGCCGATCCGGCGAGAAACCGGCCGGTGATCCGGTGCTTGAGGAACAGCCAGGAAAGGGCGCTGTTCGGAACGAGGAGCAGGGCAAAGACAATCGCGACCACGCCCGAGGTGATGTAGAGCTCCGCGCCGTAGACGAAGTTGAAGTTCAGAAAGAATTGCGGGAGGCCGAAGGCAAAAGCGAGGAGGTGACCCTCCCGGCCGATACGGAGCGGCACGCGCGTCGCGGCGGCGTAGGCAAACATCCCGGCGCAGGCGATGATGTAGCGATAGGTGACGGACCAGGCGGGCGGAACGGCACCGAGCTGGTCCTTGATCACGATCCAGGTCGAGCCCCAGATCAGCGTGATGATGATGAACGGGATGAAGACGCACGGCTTCAGGAAGGCCCGGTCATGCTCCGTCACAGGGCCCGGATCGCCGCCGCCAGCGCCTCGACATGGGCGGGGTCGCTGTCCCAGGCTGTGACCAGCCGCGCTTCGCCCGGCCCCCAGTCGTAGAAATCGAAGCCTTGGGCGCGCAGGCGCTCGGCTTCCTCGGCACTGACTTCCAGGAATACTTCGTTCGCTTCGACCGGCAGCACCAGTCGCTCGCCGGCCGCGGCGGCGAGGGTCGCGGCGCTGTCGTTCGCGGCGCGGGCATTCCTCAGCCAGACGTCTCCTTCGAGCATCGCCAGGATTTGCGCAGCGAGGAAGCGGCCCTTGGAGAGGAGGTGCCCGGCGCGCTTGCGCCTGTAGAGCGTTGCGTGCCGGTGCTCGGGGCTGAAGAAGATCAGCACCTCGGCCGACATGCCGCCATTCTTGACGAAGCCGAAGCTCATGGCGTCCACTCCCGCGCGCCACGTCAGGTCCGCCGGTTCGCAGCCCAGGCGCGCCACCGCGTTGGCGAAGCGGGCGCCATCCACGTGAAAGCCGAGGCCGCGGGACCGGCAGAGCGCGCCGAGCGCCGCCACCTCTGCGGGCGTGTAGACGAGGCCATATTCGGTTGCGTTGGTGATCGAGACGGCGTGCGGCTGCACTTGGTGGACGTCGTTGCGAACCGCATCAACGGCAGCTTCAACTGCAGACGGCGTGACCTTCGCACCCTCGCCGCCCACCAGGAGGAGCTTTGCTCCATGGGTGTAGAATTCAGGTGCGCCGCATTCGTCGTTCTGGATGTGGGCATCCCGGTGGCACACAATGCTGCCAAAAGGCGGGCAGAGTGCGGCCAGCGCCAGCGAATTGGCCGCCGTTCCGGTTGTCACCCAAAGCGCTTCGACATCCGTTCCGAACAGCTCCGAAAAGGCAAGGTTGAGCCGCGCGCTGAGTGAATCGCCGTCATAAGCCGTGTCGAGCCGGTTGGCAGCTTCCAGCGCGGCCATCACCTCGGCGCAGGCCGGCGCGGCATTGTCCGAAAAAAAACGCATGGCGGCGCCAATAGAGCCAGTCTGGGCAAGGTCAACCGCTGGCCTGATTTCGCGGGCCAGGCTTGAGCCGTTTACCGCTCATTAGCCCTCTTTGCCTACAGTGTGGCCAAGGCTTAAGCAGGGATAATAAGAAAGATGGGCGCAGAGAATTTCGGGGGCGCAAAATCGGCGGGGCAGCGGAGCGCAAAGCGCAATCGGGTACTGCTCAGCGCGAAGCTCAGGACGCCTTACGGGGAAGTCGACGCGCGCCTCCGCGATCTTTCGCAGAAAGGGGCGCTGATCGAGTGCGAAGCGCCGTTCAGGGTCGGCGACGAAGTCGTTTTCGCTCGTGCCGCCACGGTCGTTCCGGCCCGCATCGCCTGGAAGGGCGGCGGTCGCATGGGGCTCGAATTTCTGCGCATGATCGATGAGAGCGAGGTTCTGGTACAGCTCGGCCGTGCTACCTCGAATGCGCCCCAGCAGCGCTTCCGCCGGCCAGGGCTGCATGGAGATCTCACCGAGCAAGAACGCAAGCTTGCGCGCCTGTGGGGGGCGTCGGTCGGCATCAACATTTCGGGTGATTGAGGGCTGAGGAGGGAGGCCGGCACACCCGGCCTTGGAGAGCGGAGAGGATGCTTCAGTACAGCAGCAATCCAGTCGATCTGACGGCCCAGCTCGCGACGGCGCCGGGCGCGGAAAACGCGCGCAAGGCCGAGCGGCAGCCTGTTGAGATGGGGGCAGGGCTCCGCCAGCGCGGTGCGAGCGGCGTCACTGTGGCAATCCTTGATCTTTCAACGCACGGCTTTCGCGCGTCCACCCATCTCGACCTCATGCCCGGTGCTGACGTGTGGCTGAAGCTGCCCGGGCTCGAGGCGCTGCACGCCAAGGTCATGTGGGCGAACGCTCATTATGTCGGCTGTGCCTTCGAAAAGCCGCTCCACCCGGCAGTCCTGCAGATGGTGGTGAGCCGCTAGACCCTTCCTGGTTTCCTTGAACCAGGACCGGGTTCAGCTTCGTTGGTGAACCCGTGATTTCCGATTACACCTGACTTGAAACCCACTCTTGCGGGGCGCGCCCGGCTTGGCAGGGAGGCGCGATCGGCTCGCGCTTCCAGCGCGCCGCCACGGCACTTCAGTCCGGTTGAGGCGAGATCTCTGCCTGCTCGTGCAGAAGGTGGCCCGGAGAGGCGTCGCGCACCGCCGGCGTCCAGTTCAAATGATCGAGGTCGATCGGGCGGACGAACGCGGCTCCGAATCGATTGCCTTGCTGCCAACGAACCTCGGCCGTCGTAGGGCCAATGC
>JALYNE010000262.1 GCA_030773375.1 Pseudomonadota bacterium | reverse complement strand
AATTCCACTTGGTGCCCGCCGCGGCGAGCACATCCCAAATCGAGATATCCATTTTGGAGAAGATCTGGGTGATTTCGTTCATGAACGCGATGTTGATGTCGCGCTGAGCGTTTTCGATGACTTTCGCAGCTTCGGCGGCCTTTATCGACTTCGCCTCGAACGTGCCCGCCTCCGTTACTTTGCCATAAAGGTCAGCGAGCCGGCGGGTGATTTCCGGATTTTCGCCGGCCACCACTTTCACGATGCGGTCAACCGTATGTTCCCGGTCGCCCGGGTTGATCCGTTCCGGCGAATAGCCGAGAAAGAAGTCGGTGCCCCGCTTCAGTCCGGAGATACGCTCGATGAGGGGCCCGCAAATGTCTTCGGTAACGCCCGGGTAGACGGTGCTTTCGTAAACGATGACCGGCTTCTTTTCCGCCTCTATCATCCCAGCAACTGCCTCCGTCGCACTGATCACCGGGCGCAGATCGGGCCGGTTTTCTGCGTCGACGGGCGTCGGTACCGTTACGATGTAGACATCGGCCCCCCGGCATTCGGCAGCCGCGTCGGCAAACTGAAGTGTTGACCGCGCCAGCACATCTTTTGCGACTTCGTTGGTCCGGTCATGACCGGTCCGCAGCTCCTCGACACGGCGGCGGTCGATATCCAGGCCTACGACGTCGAAGGTCCTGGCGAGCGCCACGGCAAGCGGAAGCCCCACATAGCCAAGCCCGATCACCACGATTCGCTGATTGTCGTCCGCGCTCATATTGTTCCGGTGAGAAGGTAAGGGGCGGCTCTACCGCCACCACAGGTGCCCCGCGCTAACAGGCAAAGCCTGAGGGAAGTCAAGTCTCCGGCTGAGTCAGTTCCGGCGGCTGGCGGTGTATCACCGCGCCGCGCACGACCAACCACTCGCGATTGGAGCGTGTAAGGAATTCAGTGTACGAGCGCGGCTTCTTCATCAGCCCCTTGGGCGTATCCGCCGTCATTCCCAGGCTCGCCGCAACATCAGCGACGAAAAACACGCAATTCTGTCGATTGAGGTTGTAGGATGGCTGCTTGAGGGCCTGCCACTTGGCAATCCTTGCCATCACGGCATCATATTCCGCATCGCTCAGGGTGAAGCTGAAATGGCGGTCGCTGGCCGCCATATATTGGGCGTCCTTCTGGGGATCACGCGAGAACACTTCGCCCTGCACGGAGCCCAGCAGGATGGCGGGCGTTACGTGTGTTGCCGTAAAGCCATAATTGCCTTGAATTTTCTCACCGGTACGATCGAGCGTGCCAGTGAGCGTGACGAAGGCGTGGGGGAAATTCGATCCGAACTCATGCGAATAGAAGCTGATTTCTACGGCAGCGACCGCTTGGACCGGCGCCAGCAGCAACAGAAAAGCGGCGACAAGCGACCTCATCTGCACCAATGTCGTCTGAAACCGCATCACATCCTCGCCCGCTGAGATCGGCCAAGCGCTTCAAAAACAAGTGTCTTTCGCGCTGCCGAACAGGCGCACTGGATAGCGGCAGGGCGCGCGCGACGCAACTCCACGCCCTTGGCCAAAGACGTTGAACTTTAGTGCCAAAGAGGCGTTTGGGGGTTCACGGTTCCTCAACCTGATATGGCTAACGCCGTCCTGAATTGCTTGGGAGTTGAGGTTTTCGGGCTAGACAGTACCGAGTGCCTTGGATAGTAGGGTTCAAAGTCAGACAAGTGTTTTGAGTACGAAGGGAGAAGCTGACGTGGTTTTCAAGGGAATAGTTGCTGCGGCTACGGCCGTCGCTTTGTCGGCCGCGCCGACCGTAGCTGCGGCTCAGTTGGTCGCTCCGACCGAGCTGGCGCCGGCGGCTGAATCCGTCGATGGGAGCGAGCTTCGCGGCGGCTTCATCATTCCGGGCTTGGCCCTTATCTTAATCATCATCGCGATCGTCATCGCCGTTGAGGACGAAGACGACGTGCCGACCAGCCCGTAACGGGCGCAACCGGTCCTAGACCGGCGGCATTCAAGACACGGCCGGATGAAGACCAACGTCTTTATCCGGCCATTTCATTTTGGCGTGCACTCAAGAGAATACGGCTGTAATCTGAGGCCGATGCGTTCTTCATTCCTCGCGCTGACGACGCTTTCCGTGCTGGCACCGCAACAGTCCGCCGCGCAGCACCACGGCGTGCACGCACAAGGAGGAACGCCGGACGGCAGCTACTTGCGTGCCGCCGACTTCCGGGTCGCATCGGTCGTGCACCGCCTGGCGACCGCCGGCAAAGCACATTGCGATGCCTCGCACCCCCTCACGGGCCTCCTTCTTCACCATCTGGACGAATATGCTGTCGGCGATCGTGCCGAGGCGGTCCGCAGGTTCGGGCTTGACAAGGGCCCGGGCGTGCTGGCCGTCGTCCCGCGAAGCGCAGCGGCACAAGCGGGCGTCACTGCCGGGGATCTGCTGCTCTCAATCAATGGGGTGCCGTTGCCGCGCCCCGCGGATCTGGCGGGGCAGAGTAAGCCGGGCAATCCCCGAAAGAGCGCGGAAGAAGCGGATGCCACCATCGAACAGCAAGTGCGGAACGGAAGCGCACGCCTGGAAATTCTTCGCCAGGGGCAGCCGCTCTCACTCCTGCTGAAGCCGGTGATGGGCTGCGCCGCCCGGGGCAGGCTGGCGCGCTCCTCGCAAGCAAACGCATTTGCCGACGGCCGCTATGCGATCATGACGACCAAGATGCTCGACTTCGTGCAAAACGATGACGAGCTGGCAGTCGTGATGGCGCACGAGATTGCTCACAACCTCCTCGCGCACCCGGCCCGCCTCGAACAACAGAAGGTCCCCCATGGCATTTTGCGCGGGATCGGCAAAAATGCCTCCCGGGTGCGCACGACCGAAGAGGAAGCCGACCGGCTGGCTCTGAAACTCGTCTGGTCGGCCGGCTACGACCTTGCCGCCGCAATGCCTTTTTGGCGCAGGCTCTATGCCCGATACGACCCTATTCCGATTCCCAAGCTGTTCAGGACGCACCCCAGCCTCGCGGCACGTGAGCGGCTGATCCGCGAAACGATCGAGCAGCTCAGCGGCGCAGGAGCGAGCGCTCGATGAAGTCCGATCGGCTCAGCTCCAACACCCCACTCCTGAGGGTTGAGCTTTCCGGCTGACCCCCATTGCGAAGGATCGACGCGGCAGCGCGTCAGTGCACGAGCCGACTCACTCCGCCGCCGCCGCGTGGGAAACCTCCGCCATGCCGCTGCGATCCCTTAGGTCCCGGACGCAGCGGAGGGCGGCATGGCCGTCCCATAGATCGGGCCTGCGGACGTTCGCCTTCGGCATGGCCAGGGCTTCGCCTAATTCCCGCTCCAGTGCATGTGCACTGACCAGGCGGTTCGTACCTTGAGTGACGGTGATTGGCCGCTCCGTGTTCTCCCGCAGCGTCAGGCACGGGATCCCCAGATACGTCGTCTCCTCCTGAACCCCGCCGCTGTCGGTAATCACCGCGGCGGCATCGACGACGAGGCTCATGAAGCGAACGTAGGAGGCGGGGTCCATCAGCTGGACGCCTGCCGCTTCAAGAACAGCATCGAGGCGGCTGGCTTCAAGCCTCTGGCGGGTTCGCGGGTGGACAGGAAAAACAAGCGGCAGCCGCCGCTGCACTGCGCAAAGCGCGTCAACCAGGCAAGCGAGTTGCGCTGGATCATCGACATTGGAAGGGCGGTGCAAGGTCACGACGCCGTAGCGCCCCCTTTGCAGCCCTAATCCGCCCCTCGCAGCCTCGATCGCCGGGCGCACCATCTCGAAACTGTCCAGCATGATGTTACCAACCCGCGTGATCCTGTCGATCGAGACACCCTCGGCGATGAGGTTGTCATCAGCATCGAGAGATGGAGTCCAAAGCACATCGGCAAGCACGTCCGTGACGAGCCGGTTGATCTCTTCGGGCATGCTGCGATCACGGCTGCGAAGGCCAGCCTCGAGGTGAACGATGGGGATGTGGAGCTTCGCTGCGACCATCGCGCAAGCAGCCGTTGAATTGACGTCGCCGACGACGACGAGCCAGTCCGGCGGGCTGGAGAGCGCCAATTTCTCATACGCTGTCATCACGCCTGCCACTTGCTGCGCGTGGCTGCCCGATCCGATGCCGAGATGATGGTCCGGCTCTGGAAGCCTCAGGTCCGCGAAGATCGCGTCCGACATGTTGGGGTCATAATGCTGGCCGGTATGGATCAGCACGGGGTGAAAATCGGGAGCCGAGACCAAGGCGTGCCAGAGCGGCGCCACTTTCATGAAGTTCGGCCGGGCAGCTGCGATGAGATGGACGCGAATGGGAGCCATGGCCCCATTCTATAATGGCTTTTGGTGACCGTTCGGTTAGCGCACGGGAGAGCACGGCAACCGACGGATCACTGGGTCGTTGCGGAGTGCAGCGCCAAATGAGACAAGGCGCTATGAGACCGCGCCTCGCGCTTCTTCTGACGTTGACGCTTCTTGCGCCTTCCTGCGCCACAAGAGTCTATCATTCGACCAAGAGCGAGCCTGAGATGCAGGCTGATATCAGGCTGTGCAGCGACCAAGCGAACCGCAAATTCTGGATGGATGCGATCGCTGCGCTCTACCACGCTTATGATTGTCTGGAGGCGAAGGGCTATCAGCGGGCGCAGGCGGTCGTCGGAAACAAGGTTCAGCGCGCCGTTGCGGCTGGCCGCAAGAGACTTGGAGCCGGCGAGGTCTGCCGAGTTCCGTGCTGACACCTAGACGGGATTCCTGAAGCTCCGTCCTTAGCGATAATAAGGTAGAAGTGCGGCGCTTGGCGAGGGCGCCAGGACGTACGATCCACCTGCCGTCCCACAGGTGGTTGTCGATTCCGGCGTCCGCCATTCAAGCTATCGATAAGATGCAAAGACCGAACGCTTGCCACCCTGTGAGAAGGCGAGCACTTGGTAAGGCTGCTTCTGGTCGTGGCCCACGTCCATCCCCGGCGAGCCGGCTGGCATCCCCGGCACGGCCAGGCCACGAATGATGCGGCTCCTGCTCCTCACCAGCCGAGCAATGTCGGCAGGCGGCACATGGCCCTCGAT
>JALYNE010000261.1 GCA_030773375.1 Pseudomonadota bacterium | reverse complement strand
GGCGTGCCGCGCGCCGTTCGTCGGTCGCGGAGCGGCGGCCCGGACCAGTGGAAGCCGCGTCCGGCGCGGCGTTGCTGCGTCCCGGCAACGGCTGGCGGGTCTCGGAGCGGCCTCCCCGGGTGGCGGTGCTCGTGGGGGGCGTGCTGCGCGCATATTGATGGGCCGAAGCCATCTGAATGGCCTGGCCGTCGTTCGGAAAATGGCCGAAATGAACAGCCATTGCCCGCTGCGCGGGGCTCAGCGCCGGGAGCCGCGCAAAGAACGGGCTCATCTGGCTCGCCTGGTTGGGCATCACTGCCTCAACCGCGCGAGTTGCCTCTGCGCTGTCTCCGCACAAGGCAAGAACGAAGGCGCGCGTCCGCCAGGCAGCGCGATCCTGCCGACGGAGCTGCGCGTCGATGGTGGCGAGTGCCTTGTCGCGCTCGCCACTGATGGCGAGCGAAAGCGCGAGGCGTCGGCGCACCTCGCCATCCTCCTTGCGGCTGAGCGCGAGATTGTAATCCGCTTGGGCGCGGCGGGGGTCCCCGATCAGGTCGTAAGCAAGTCCGCGATCACCGGCATATTCGGCTTGCGAGAGACCCAGGCTCGCAGCATCGCTGAAAAATTTGAGCGCCGCCTGTGCCTGCTCCATCTGCACGAAGGCGGAGCCCATGCCCGCTTTGACGCGGCTGTCGCGCGGAACGATCTCTTCTGCGCGCGCGAAGAAAGTCAGCGCTGCTTGGGGATCTCCAAGCTCCAGCGCTGCCTTGCCCGCGCCCATCAATGCGGAAAGGTTGCGGGGCTGATCGGCGAGGGTGCGCAAGTGCCGGTTGAGCGCGCTCCCGGCATCTTCGACAAGCCCATATTGTGCGACCTGCGCGATTGCGCCTGCCGGAGCCAGCGTCGTCCCAGCCACGAGCAAGCCAAGGGCCAGCCGCAGGCGCTTCATCGGTGTGGAAATCATGGTCCGGGCATTAAGCCTGTTTGCGGCTTTACCGGCAATGTATGGGCGAGGCATTCCGCGCCAGGCTGGTGCCCGCCGGCGATGAACCGGTTGCACCAGCGGAACCCAGCTTTGCCCTCCCTGGCGGAAGGGCGCCAACTTATTGATTATTCTGACGATTCAGGAATCGCGGGATGTCGAGCGGGTCACGTGTGCCCCGGCTCGGCGCTTCATCTTCGACCTGCGCCTTGGCTGCGCCTCGAGCGATGTTCGACATGCGCTCGAACAGCGTGCCACCGTCGCGCCGAGGTGCCGCGGGAGCGGCGCTGGGTTCGCCCGCAAGCCAGCTCCGGTTGCCGCCAGCAGCCGCTTCGGGTTGTGCCGCTGGCTCTTCGGCCAGCATGTCACCCGTGCCGAGCAGCAATTCTTCACCGTCCTCTTCCGCAACCGGGGCTGGGGCCGGAGTATCGAGGGTCAGCTCAGCAGGCTCCTGCTTCCGGCTCACCGGCGGCGCGGGCACCGGCGCTGGGGTCACGTCCGGCACGATCTGCGGCTCGGGAACCGGCTGCGGCTGCGACTTTGGGGCTTCGACCGTACGTGAGTTCGGGAAAGCGAAAACCTTTGCCGGCGCGGCCGGGATGGCAGCAGCATCAGCGTCGATGCCGGTGGCCACGACCGATACCCTGATCTTGCCTTCCAGATCGTTGTTGAAAGCCGAACCCCAGATGATGTTCGCATCAGGATCGACCAGCTCGCGAATATGGTTGGCAGCCTCGTCCACTTCCATGAGCCGCATGTCTTCGCCGCCAGTGATCGAGATGATGACGCCGCGAGCGCCCTTCATGGACACGCCGTCCAGCAACGGATTGGCAATCGCCTGCTCCGCCGCCTCGATCGCACGATTGTCGCCGCCGGCTTCGCCGGTACCCATCATTGCCTTGCCCATCTCGCCCATGACGGAGCGGACGTCTGCGAAGTCGAGGTTGATGAGCCCCGGCATGACCATGAGGTCGGTGATGCCGCGTACGCCCTGCTGGAGAACTTCGTCAGCCATCACGAACGCTTCCTTGAAGGTCGTGTTCGGATTGGCGATGCGGAAGAGGTTCTGGTTCGGGATGACGATCAGGGTATCGACATGCTGCTGCAGTTCTTCGATGCCGGATTCGGCCGACCGCATGCGCCGATTGCCTTCAAAGCTGAACGGCTTGGTGACCACGCCGACGGTGAGGATGCCCTTGTCGCGCGCGACCTTGGCAATCACCGGAGCAGCGCCGGTGCCGGTGCCGCCGCCCATGCCGGCTGCGATAAAGCACATGTGCGCGCCCTGGAGCGCCTTTTCGATCTCGGCCATCGTCTCTTCGGCGGCTGCTTTCCCGATCTCCGGACGGGACCCGGCGCCCAGGCCCTGGGTGATCTTCAGACCGA
Source organism: Pseudomonadota bacterium (assembly GCA_030773375.1). Classification (GTDB taxonomy): domain Bacteria; phylum Pseudomonadota; class Alphaproteobacteria; order Sphingomonadales; family Sphingomonadaceae; genus Allosphingosinicella. Next base: position 2,776 of record JALYNE010000261.1, on the reverse strand, counting down.
GCTGAATCCGCCGATCGGCCGCGCTCGCGTTCAGGGCCTGCGCGTCCGTGTTGGCGACAATGAAGTCCACGCCCTGAACATCGCTGGCGATCATATTGGCGATCGCGTTGCCACCCGCGCCGCCGACGCCGATCACGCTGATCCGCGGTCGAAGCTCGTCCACTTCCGGCCGGATGAAATCGATGCTCATGCGATGGTCTCCCCTGTGCTTCAGAGCGCGTACAAGCGCTTTCCAGATTCTTTTGCACGATGCGATTCTCGTGCGCGAGCAAAAAGTTATGCTCTTGGTAACTTTTCTTAATACTGAGTCCGAAAAGCCGCGATGAGCCGCTGCATGATGTTACCCCCCTCTGATTTCTGGTTAACCGGACGGGTATTGAGGATGCTGGTAAGATCGAGGTCACCGGACGCGGCGAACTGGGCCAGGCCCGCCAGCGTCGTGAAAGCGGGGCCGCCATGCGCTTCCGGCAGCCCCGGCATCTTCGGGCGGCCGATGCGCACGGCGCGGCCGAGCACGCCCTGCGCGTAATCGGCAATCCCCTTCAGCTCTGATCCGCCGCCGGTCAGCACAACCTGACGGCCGAACGGGCCCGAAAATCCAAGTTCCTTCAGTGCCGAGGCGATGTCCCCGGTCAGGTGCTCGAGCCGCTGCCGAATGACGCCGATCAACTGCGCGCGCGTGATCCGCGAAGCTTCCGTTCCGTCTTCTCCCCCCGCAATCGGCTTCAGCTCGATCATGTCGTGATTGTCGCGGGGGCTGGTGGTCGCCGACCCGTAAAAGCATTTCATCCGCTCCGCCTCCGCCCGGCGCGTGCCAAACGCCGAGGCGATGTCGTCGCTGATGTCGATGCCGCCCATCGGAAGCGACTTCAGCCCCGCCAGCATGCCGCCGGCGAACACCGAGACGTTGGTGACGCCGCCGCCAAGCTCGACAAGCGCAACACCGAGCTCCCGCTCCTCATCGCTCAGGCAGGCAAGCCCCGCCGCAACCGGCGAGGCAACAATCGCCGAAACGCCCAGATGCGCGGAGCGAACGCACAGATCGAGGTTCTTGATCGGGGACGGCTCGGCCGCGACGACATGAATGTCGACGGCCAGCTTGTCCGCGTGAAGGCCGAGCGGCTTCTTCACGCCGTGAAGGCCATCCAGGGTATAGAGCGCCGGAATGGCGTGCAGGATCATCTTGCCCTCAGGGTCGATCGAATCGCGTCCAACCGCAAGCAGCTGCTCGATGTCGTGCTCCTCGACGCGGCCGCCTCCAATCTCGACCTCGACACTGGCGACAGTGCTGGCGAGCCCGCCTCCCGAGAAGCCGACGAAGGCGCTTTCCACGTTGATGCCGGCGATACGTTCCGCCTGTTCAACGGCTTCCCGAATGGTCGCTTCGGTGCGCTCCATGTCGGCTACCAGGCCGCGCTTCACCCCTCGGCTTTCGCGCTGGCCGGTGCCCAGGATCTTGATCTCGCCATCCTCTCCTGGCTCTGCGATCAGCGCCGAGACCTTGGATGATCCGATATCGAGTGCGGTCACCAGCTTGCGCGGTGGTGCGGTTGGGATGCGCCTGTTCAAATTGTTTTCGCCACGACTACGGGACCGTTGGTTGGCTGAGGCGGTGGTGCCTCCACGTCTCGGACCGTGCTGCCCGGCTCGCTGGAAACACGGACGATGAATTTTCCGGGAATGCGCATGTCGAAACGGACCAGCCCGCGGCCGAGAAGCTGAGTCATCCGATCCATACGCGCGAATTTGACAAGCGCGCGCTGCGCTGCCTCCTCCCCCTCCGGCAGGGCAAGCACCTCGCCCGATTGGAAGCGCAGATCCCACCGACGGCCGCCGATCCATGTTGCGCCTTCAAGGATGGCTTTCAGCTCGGGCGTTGCTTTCAGGAGATGGTTGAGCGCCCCTGCCTGGCGGTTCGCGGCCGGCCCGATCACCAGCGGAAGGTCCGGCATCGCATCCAGCTTCACCGGCTCGAGCGTAACGCCCTCCTGATCGATCAGCGTCAGCCGCTGGTTGTGCTGCCAGATCGCCGCCGGCCTCCGCTCGATGATGTCGACGACAAGCGTATCGGGCAAGCGACGGTAGACGCGCGCATCCTCGACCCAGCCGAACCGGAGCAGCCGCTGACGCGTACCTTCGAGATCGACGAGAGGCATCGCCATGGAGGTCTGATCCAAGGCAACAGCATAAACAGGGAGCCGCTGCATCCGGTTCAGGCCTTTGATCTCGACCCGCTTCACAGCGAACCCGGCCTGCCCCACCGCCTCGCCGGTAGCGCTGCCGATGATCTGCGGCACCTGAAGCGCAGCCGCGACGGCAATGGCGAGCGCGATCAGCATTCCGACGAAAATCCACCAGCTCACCCGCCGGACAGTTTCGGCAGGCAGCGGAAGCGAATCCAGCAGCGCCGGCTGAGCCGCCTTTTTCGCGTTCTTGGAGGAGCGCTTGGCCTTGCCTTTGGAGCGCCCCTGCGAGCCCCGCGCGATTTTGGCACTCATTCAACCCCTCCTTCGTGAAGAGCTTCCTCCACGATCCGCTGGACCAGCTGAGCATAGCTCATCCCGCGATATTTTGCCTGCTCGGGAACAAGGCTCAACGGAGTCATTCCAGGCTGCGTATTCACTTCGAGCAGGTAGAGCCCCTCCACTCCCTGCTCATCGTCCCACCTAAAGTCCGATCGGGACGTGCCCCTGCAGCCGAGCAGCTGGTGCGCTTCCAGCGCCATCGCCATTGCTGAGTCCCGAACGGAGTCAGGAATATCGGCCGGGCAGACATG
>JALYNE010000260.1 GCA_030773375.1 Pseudomonadota bacterium | reverse complement strand
CCGAAATAGGGCCTCCCTCCGCCATCGCCAACCACCGATTTGCCGCTGCGAGCACCCGCTGGTAGAAGTTCGGGGACAGACACGACCAAAAGGTGCGGCAATGAACGCCCCGGCGCAGATCAGCGACAATCCCCTTGGCCTGGACGGTTTCGAGTTCGTCGAGTTCACCGGCCCCGACCCGGAGGCGCTCGCCGGTCTTTTCACTGCTCTGGGCTTCACCCACCTTGGCAACCACAAGACCAAGAATGTGCGCCATTACGGTCAGGGCGACATCAACTTCATTCTCAACATGGAGCCTTCAGGGCAGCCGGCCGCCTTCCGCAAGGCGCATGGGCCTTCCGCCAACGGCATGGCGTTTCGTGTTAAAGATGCTAGACACGCCTTTGAATTGGCAGTGAAACGAGGCGCGACTCCGGTTGAGACGCCGCGCGGCCCCGGCGAGCTCGATATCCCGGCGATCGAGGGCATTGGCGGTTCCTATCTCTATCTGGTCGACCGTTATGGCGCCGAGCAGATCTACGATGTCGACTTCCAGCCGGTGCCTGGCGCAACCCGCAATTCCCATTCTGCCGGGCTGCACACGCTCGATCACCTCACCCATAATGTCATGCGCGGCCGGATGAATCACTGGGCCGGCTTCTACGAGCGGATCTTCAACTTCCGTGAGATCCGCTACTTCGACATAGAAGGCCAGCAGACCGCACTTCTTTCACGCGCCATGACAGCACCGGATGACAAGATACGGATTCCGTTGAACGAATCGCAGGACGAATTCAGCCAGATCGAGGAATATCTCCGCGAGTATAAGGGTGAAGGCATTCAGCACATCGCACTTGCGACCGACGACATTTTTGCAACGGTGGATCAGCTCCGGGCCAATGGCATCCGCTTTCAGGACAGCCCGGAAACCTATTACGACATGATCGACCAGCGCCTGCCCGGCCACGGCCATGATGTCGCCGAAATGAGAAAGCGCCGCATCCTGATCGATGGCTCGCCCGAAACTGGCGAAGGCCTCCTCCTCCAAATCTTCACCGAGAACATGATCGGGCCGATCTTCTTCGAGATCATTCAGCGCAAAGGAAATCAGGGCTTTGGCGAAGGGAACTTCAAAGCCCTGTTCGAATCGATCGAGCTTGATCAGATCCGCCGCGGCGTTCTGCCACCGGTGGAGGCGAACCAGTGACGGGCCGGGCCGCCGGTCGATGCTGCGCCTCGGCTGACGCAGCAAGGGGTACCTATCCATTCGTCAGCAGAAAAGGCTTCCTTCTTCCATTCTTTTGAGTCACTCTCTGGAAACAGGCACTTCTGGGATGGGAATTCGTCATGATTTCATCTGCGCTTGCCACCTTGATTCTTCTCGCTACCCCCAACGCGACCGCCCAAGCCCGGGAGAGCTATGCGCGCTGTCTCAAGGACTTGGTGCGTACGAGCGCCGAGCAGAAGGTCGACGCCACTGCTTTCGAGAGCACGCTGGCAGCCAGCTGCAAGGACAAGGAGGCCGCCTTCAAGAGCGCGCGCATCGCGTCCGATATCGCATTGGGCCTGAAGCGGGCCTCTGCGGAGAAGGCGATGGCCGACGAGCTCGCCGATTATCGGTCGATGGCCAAGGAAGAGCATCTGGAAGCGCTTAAAGCGGCTGCTCCTCAGTAGATCGGTCGCCGCCGACCCGTCTTGCTCACCCCGTCGATCGGGCACTGTGCACCTTTATCGTCGGCAAACCGACATGCTGATCCCGATGGCTTGGCCTAAGAGATTGTAAGCTCCCCGTCGGCTATGGGAGACATGGGCCATAGGGGAGAGTAATGAAGGAACAGAGCAGCAGCAGCGGCAGTGGAACTGCGCTCGCAGCTGGCTTGCGTGAGATAGGCCGCGAAGTTTGGCCGCTCATCTTCATCGCTCTGCTTGCCTGGGTCGCCCAGATGAACGGCGCCTTCAACCATGATGTTGCTTTCACGATGCTGGGTGCCGAGGCTCTGCTAAATGGCGGCCAATTTGGTGTCGACGTGCTGGATCCGAACCCACCTTTGTCCTGGTGGATTGCGATGGTGCCGGCCTTCGCAGCCTCTCTCCTAGCCGTTCGACCCGAGACAGCAGCCATTGCCTTTGTGGTGATCGTCGCGCTGACGAGTCTCTTCCTCACTGCGCGCCTGCTCAAAATTGCGAGCCCCGGCTTGCCCCGCCGCGCCCTCCTTGGCTTTTCAGCCACCGTGCTGCTCCTGGCGCCCGGTTATCATTTTGGGCAGCGCGAGCATCTCATGCTGGCTGGTGCGTTGCCGTGGCTGGCCGCCACCGCTGCGGCTGTAGAAGGAGTGCCGTCCTCGCGATTGCTCCGCCTTCTCGCCGGACTTTTGGCGGGACTGGCATTCTGTCTCAAGCCCTACTTTCTGCTGGTTCCGCTCACCGTCGAGACGTGGGTTCTCGTGAGGACGTGCCAACCCCGCACCTCCCTTCGAGCCGAAAACCTGAGCCTGGCAGGGACCGGCCTTTGCTACGCGGCGGCAATCTTGGTCGCCGCTCCCGAGTATCTCTGGTCGGTCGTCCCCGACACGACCGCGATTTACTGGGCCTTCGACAGTGCGCCGGACTACGTGTTCCTGCGTCTTGCCGCCGTTTTCGTTCCGCTTCTGCTGGGCGGCCTCGTCCTCAGCAGGGGACTCTCGCACGTTCCGGCATTCGCGCAGGCTCTGGCCGCCGCGACTGTCGGAGCCGGGCTTGCCGCACTGCTCCAGCAGAAAGCCTGGGCCTATCACTTGCTTCCCATCCTGGGGCTGGGGAGTATCGCCTGCACGGCAATTTTTCTGGCTTGCTCGCAGTCGCTCCGCCCGACGGCTGTGACGGCTGCCGCCGCGGCGCTGGTACTCGTCACGACTTTTGCCGGCCCGGCCGCCGATCTTTACGGGGACGTTAGGGGCGGCGGCGCGCGCGATCGCGCCAGAGCTCTCGCAACCGCGCTGATTCGAGAAGGCGGCCCCCGGGCCTCCGTGTTCGCTTTCATCACCTCTCCCCGGGACGTTCACCCGGCGGTGCTCGCCTCGGGCACGCGGTGGATAAGCGCAGCCTGCTGCGTGCACTGGCTCCCCGCTGACGTGCGAGCACCCGAACTGAGCGCGCCAGCCGCCGCCCGCGTCCACGCGGTCGCGCAGAGCAGATTTGCGGCGCTGCTGAGGGAGCTCGAACGAGCCCGGCCTAAGCTCATCCTGATCGATGAGCATCCCCGGCTCGGCTTTCGAGGACAAAAATTTCAGTATCTTCCCTACCTTCTCGCTGATCCCCGCTTCCGAAAGATCTGGTCCGCTTACGAGGAGCGGGCACCCAGCGCAGGTTATCGGATATTCGCCCGCAGCGAGCGCTAGAGTGCTTTCAAGTCAGGTGGAATCACCTGACGGCTCGGAAGGCACGGCAAACAAAGCAAACTGGACGCGTTCCCGGTTCAGTCCAACCGGGGACGAGTCTAGTCGGGGCTCAGATGGAGCGCGGCAGCGTGCCGACGGTGCGTTGCCGCCTGTTACTGCCGAGCGGTACCGGCAATGCCCGTGCGGGAGAGCAAGGCGCGGGCAGCCTGCAACAGCGAACTGGCGGTGTAAGGCTTCGCCAGGAACGCGCCGCATCCGGAGCGGTCAAAATCCGAAGGGGGAACGTAGCCCGAGGTCAGCATCAAAGCGAGTTCGGGGCGCAACTCCTTGGCGGTATCCGCGAGTGCGAGGCCGTCCAGCTCTCCCGGCAAGCGTATGTCGGTGAACAAAAGCGCCACTTCTGGATGCGCCTCGAGCAGCGTCAGTCCCTCCTGGGCATCTGCTGCTTCGAGCACGGCGTAGCCTTCGTCTTCGAAAAGCTGAGCCGCATACAAACGTGCGAATGCCTCATCTTCAACGATGAGCACGGTCGCTTTTGCTCCTTCCGCCTGCTTCTCGCCGGCGGAAAATGTGCCTTTGTTTGTTCTGTGCGCCATCGCCTATTCTCCGGAGGCGGCTGGCCGCGAGACGTAAGCTGAGACGTCGTAAAGTGGTAACGGCGCCTCTTCCGTCGCGGGATCCGACACTTGGCGGGAAAGCTTCGACTGGGCAGCTGCAGCGGCTGCGGATGCTTCGCGGCAGACCAGCTTCTCGAGGCGAGACATGGGCCTTGTCACCGGCTCGCCGGGCGCACCGCGCCCGGTTAGGCGGCAGAACAGGGATTTCATCGGACGGTCTCCTATGCTGCTGCTTGGTGAACAAGCACTTTGCATTCACCCGCCCCTTCCGCAAAGAAAGCAGGATTTCGTTCACAAGCCACTAACGCGGACGCCGAAATCAGAGGAAGTCCGGAAACCTGCAAGCCACCGCCGACAAAGGGGGGCTGAGAGTTTTGTGGTGAACGCCCTGTTAACCATCGCGGCGTAGCATGGTCGGTGGCCGAGCCGAGAGGGGGTTTCGGCGCACCGAAAGGAACCGGCTATGATCAGAGAATATGTGGAAATCAGCGGATCGGGCTCGCTCGACGCGATCATCGCTCGGCTGGAGGCTGTCAAAGCTGAGCTTCCTCCGGGCTGCTCTGAAGCTGAAGTCCGGCTGCGGGGGGATGATGTTTTCGGCCGTCACATTTTGATCACTTACCGGCGGCTGGAGACAGCGGCCGAAATCGAGGCGAACCGGCGCGCTCAAACCTTCGCGCGGTCGTGGCTGAGCGCTCCCTACGCCGAAGGGGAAGGCCGCTTTCGAGCGGCTATGTGATCGAGTGCCGACGGCTCCTCCCTCGTTCCGGAGCCCAGCGGACCGGATCAGAACTCGCGGACACTCGGCACCCGAGACCTTCTCCTAACGCTGAGGCTTGATCAGCCGTCGCACTCGGCTGAGCGTCAGGCCGCGAGCGCAGAAACTGGCGAGAGGCGGAGCGGAAAAGCGGGCAGCAGACGGCGGCGCACCGAACCCGAAACGCTAATTTTCCACATACCCCGCATTTGCGGGTCTTTGTGCCGCTTCGTCGCATGCGCGCCTCAGCTGCGTGCGTATCAACCGCCCCGACAAGTGACCGTCAGCGCGTCCATAGCCCTCGCGCTTCAGCGCCCGCTGGATTTCGTCGACTTTCTTGAACCGGCCGGAACGGGCCAGCTCGAAAGCGCGCTCGATGATGCCGGTTTCAAACATC
>JALYNE010000259.1 GCA_030773375.1 Pseudomonadota bacterium | reverse complement strand
TGGCGCGCGTCCAGGATCCTCGCCTCGCCGGTCGCGCCTTCGACGCCGTTATTCCAGCTGAAGTTTGCGTCGCTGCCGTCGCGATTCTCCTCGCCATTCGGCTCGTTCCGCTTGGTTTCGTGCGCAACCAGGTCGGCAAGGGAGAAGCCGTCGTGCGCTGTTACGAAGTTGATGCTCCGCGAGGGCCTCCGCTTCGAACCGAACAGGTCCGCCGAGCCTGCGAGCCGCGACCCGAGTGCACCCAGCTGGTGCGGATCGCCTCGCCAGAAGCGCCGCACGTCGTCGCGGAAGCGGTCGTTCCACTCGCCCCATCCAGAAGGGAAGCGTCCAAGCTGATAGCCGCCGGGGCCAATGTCCCAAGGCTCGGCGATGAGCTTCAGGCCGCTCAGTTCCGGATCCTGAGCGATCGCGGTGAGGAGGGGCGCTTCCGGATGGAACCCGCCCGGGCGGCGCCCCATCGCTGCGGCGAGGTCGAAACGAAAGCCGTGAATGCCGGCCCGCCTTAGCCATGTTCGCATTGCGTCCATCACCAAACGGACCACCGGTGCTCGGTCGAGCGCAAGCGTATTTCCGCAGCCGCTGTCATCGATGTAGCGGTCCGGATTGGTTTCGACGAGGCGGTAGTAAGTCGCATTGTCGAGCCCCCGCAGCGACAGGGTCGGCCCGAGTGCATCGCCTTCGCCTGTATGATTGAGGACGACGTCGACGACCGTCTCGATGCCGGCCTCGGCGAGCGTCGTGACAGCCCGGCGGATCTCGGCCCAGCCGCCCGGCGCCAGCCGCGGCTCCGGCGCCATCAGCGCGACGGGGTTATAGCCCCAGTAGTTGGTGAGCCCGAGCTGAGCGAGGTGCAGCTCCTCGATCCACGCCGCTGCCGGAAGCAGCTCGACCGTTTTTATGCCGAGTTTCACCAGGTGCTCGACGGCGGCGGGGTGGCCGAGGCCGGCGAACGTCCCCTGGAGCTTGGCGGGCACTGCAGGATGCCGTTTGGTGAAGCCCCGGACGTGCAGCTCGTACAGGATCGTTTCCGACCACGGCGTCAGCGGCGCGTGTCCCGACTGCGGCCTGTCGGGCGCGAGCACGATCCCCTTGGGCATGTGCGGGGCGCTGTCCTCCGCAGGACCGGGCGAGGTGGCGAACATCGAACGGTGCAGTTGAAAGGGCCGGTCGAGCAGCCGGGCATAAGGATCGACGAGCAGCTTCGAAGGGCTGAAGCGGTGCCCTTCTTCGGGCGCAAAGGGGCCGTGGGCGCGCAGGCCGTAACGCGTTCCGGGTACAATTCCGGCGATGTGCCCGTGGAAGACGTCCCCTGTGCGTTCGGGCAGCCTCACCCGCTGGAGCTCCCGCTTGCCCGCTCCGTCGAATAGGCAGAATTCGATTGCGCTCGCGTGCGCGGAGAAGACGGCGACATTGACCCCGCGCTCGTCGCGCGAAACGCCGAGCGGTTCCGGCGAGCCTTCGCTGACCTTCGCCATCACGCCTGCTTGGAGCTTCGGCGAGCGGGCAGGAGCTCGCCGTAAAGAGCGGCATATTCGCGTGCGGGGGCGTGCCACGAAACGTCGGTGCTCATTCCGTTTGCCTGGATCTGCAACCAGCGCGAGCGGTCGCGGTAAAGCCGCGCCGCTCGCCGGATCGCGCTCTCGAGCATCGTTTCGTTGACCGGCGAGAACTGCACGCCCGTGCTGGTGCCCGCCGCAAGCCCAACGGGATTGGCGTCGATCACCGTGTCGGCAAGGCCGCCGACACGAGCGACGACGGGGACGGAGCCGTAGCGAAGGGCACAAAGCTGAGTTAAGCCGCACGGCTCGAAGCGCGAAGGCACCAGCAAGGCATCGGAGCCAGCTTGGATGAGATGCGCCAGGCCTTCGTCATAGCCGATGAAGCAACCGATCCGACCGGGATGATCCGCAGCTGTGCGGGTGAAGGCCTGCTCCAGCCCCGGATCGCCCGCGCCGAGGATGGCGAGCTGCGCGCCCTCGCTCAGCAGCACGGGGAGGGTGGTGAGCAGGAGATCCAGGCCCTTCTGCCAGCTGAGGCGAGAGATGATTCCGAACAGCAATGCGTCGGGGTCTTCTGCAAGGCCGAGCCGCTTCTGGAGTGCCTGCTTGTTCTGCGCGCGCGGGGCGAGGGCATCCGCCGAGTAGCGCGCCGGGATCAACGGGTCCGCTTCCGGGTTCCAGACGTCTGTGTCGATACCGTTCAATATGCCTCGCAGCACGTCAGCCCGGCCCCTCAACAGCCCCTCGAAACCCATGCCGAACTCGGGAGAGCAGATTTCGCTCGCATAAGTGGGAGAGACGGTGGTGATCCGGTCCGCCAGGCGGAGACCGGCCTTTAGAAAGCCTATGTGGCCATGATATTCGATGCCGTCGAGGCTGAACGCTTGTGGCGGGAAGCCGAGCCTCGCCAGCAAGGCTGCAGGAAAAAGGCCCTGGAAGGCGATGTTGTGGACCGTCATCACCGTTCCGGGCCGTCCACCCTCCTGGTAAGTGAGATAGGCCGGCGCCAGGCCCGACTGCCAGTCGTGGCAATGGACGATGGCGGGCGTGTAGCCCGAAAGGAGACCGCGCCCAAGGTCAGCGCCGACGCGGCCCAAAGCGGCGAAGCGAAAGACGTTGTCCGGCCAGTCTGTGCCTGTGGCGTCGAGGTACGGGTTGCCGGGCCGGTCGAATAGATGCGGGGCATCCAGGATGAACAAGTCGAGCCCCTTGCTACGGGCCGAGAGAAGCCGCCCAGGGCCTCCGAACAGATCTTCGAACGCATGCACCGTCTCGGCCCGCCGCAACGCGTCGATGATCGGGGGGTATCCCGGCACCAGCGTATGCACCGCAAAGCCTTCCGTCTTCAGCGCTGCTGGAAGCGCGCCGGCCACATCGGCAAGGCCGCCGGTCTTGATCAGCGGGTAGACTTCGGAGGCGATCGAAAGGACCGGGGTGCGCTTCATCCCTCCAGCCGGGCGATCATCGGCGGGGTGATGAGGCAGACCCCCTTTTCGGTCCGCCGAAAGCGGCGGGCATCGAGCTCTGGATCCTCGCCGACGACCAGGCCTTCCGGGATCCGTACGCCGCGGTCGACGATCACGTTTTTGAGCCGGGCATGGCGGCCGATTTCCACCTGCGGCAGGATCACGGCCCGGTCCACGGTCGTGTAGGATTTGATTCGAACTCCCGTGAACAAAAGCGAATTGCTGAGCCTGCCGCCGGAGACGATGCAGTCCCCCGACACGAGCGACGATACGGCCTCGCCCCGGCGGCCGGCAATATCGTGGACGAACTTCGCGGGAGCCGTCATCTCGCTATAGGTCCAGATTGGCCAGCTATGGTCGTAAAGGTCGAGATCGGGGACGATGCTCGTCAGGTCGATATTGGCCTGGAAATAGGCATCCAGCGTTCCGACGTCGCGCCAGTATGAGGGCGCCTCTCCGTGGGAAAGGAGGGCGGAGCGGCAAAATTGGTGCGCGTAGGCGCGCCCCCGTTTCACCAGCTTCGGGATGATGTCCTTCCCGAAGTCGCGGCTCGAGTTCGGATCGGCAGCGTCCTCGCGGAGCAGCTCGTAGAGGAGCTTCGTTTCGAAGACGTAGATGCCCATGCTGGCGAGCGCCTGGTCGGGCTTGCCGGGCATTGCCGGCGGGTCGGCCGGTTTTTCGAAAAAGTCGATGATGCGGTCGTGCTCGTCCGTATGCATCACCCCGAAGGCGGATGCCTCTTCCCGCGGCACTTCGATGCAGCCGACCGTTACCTCTGCGCCGCTCTCGACATGCTCGCAGAGCATGATCTCGTAATCCATCTTGTAAACGTGATCGCCCGCAAGGATGATCATATATTGCGGCGCATAGCTCTGGATGATGTCGATGTTCTGGTAAACGGCGTCGGCAGTCCCGAGGTACCAGAGCTCTTCCGAAACGCGCTGGCTGGCCGGCAGAATGTCGAAGCTTTCATTGCGCTCCGGCCGGAAGAAGCTCCAGCCGCGCTGCAGGTGCCGTATCAGGCTATGCGCCTTATATTGCGTGGCAACGGCAATCCTTCGGATGCCCGAATTCAAGGCATTCGAAAGCGCGAAATCGATGATCCGCGTCTTGCCCCCGAAATAGACCGCCGGCTTGGCACGGAAGTCGGTGAGCTCCATCAGCCGGCTGCCGCGTCCTCCTGCGAGGACATAGGCCATTGCGTGGCGGGCGTAAGGCCCGTGGCGTTCCGGTGAATTGGCCATCATTTCTCTCCTGTCACAACAACCGCTGCAAAGCTGCGGGGTTTCATGGCTCGCCAAGCTGCAGGTAGAGCGTGGCCAGGGGAGGGAGGGTGAGCTCGGCCGAGGCAGGAAAGCCGTGGGAGGGGTGATCGGTCGCGAGGACCGCGCCGAGATTGCCCTGCCCCGAGCCGCCATATTCGCGCGCGTCGGAGTTGAAGATCTCCCGCCATTTGCCCGCAGACGGAAGCCCGACGCGATAGCCTTGTCGGGCCACGGGCGTGAAGTTGCAGATGACTGCGACCGGAGCGTCGCCCGGCGCTCCGAACCTCAACCAGGCAAGCACGGATTGATCGGCATCGTCGGCGAGGATCCATCGAAATCCCTCCGCCTCGCAATCCCGTGCATGGAGTGCGGGCGTGGTGCGGTAAAGGTGGTTGAGCGCGGTCACCGTCCCGCTGAGGCCGCGGTTGAGCGGCTCTGAAAGCAGGTGCCAGTCGAGCTCAGCCCTGAAATTCCACTCGCGCAGCTGTCCGAACTCCTGGCCCATGAAGAGCAGCTTCTTGCCGGGATGGCCCCACATGAAGCCGTAATAAGCGCGTACATTGGCGAAGCGCTGCCACTCATCGCCGGGCATGCGGCCAAGGATTGAACCTTTCCCGTGCACCACCTCGTCGTGGCTCAACGGCAGGACGAAATTTTCCGAAAAGGCATAATGGAGGCCGAACGTCATCTGGTGATGGTGATGGCGGCGATGGACCGGCTCGCACGACATGAAGTCCAGCGTGTCGTTCATCCAACCCATGTTCCATTTGAAGCCGAAGCCCAGCCCGCCGCTGTGCACGGGAGCGGATACGCCGGGCCAGGCAGTCGACTCCTCGGCGACGGTCATGCGATCCGGAAAGGCGCCGTAGATGATCGTGTTGAGCTCGCGCAGGAAAGCTTCGGCTTCCCGGTTCTCGCGGCCGCCCTCGGTATTTGGCAGCCACTCGCCAGCTTTTCGCGAATAATCG
>JALYNE010000258.1 GCA_030773375.1 Pseudomonadota bacterium | reverse complement strand
CGGTTGCCACAAATCGGATGGCGGGCGGCGGTCCGGCGCGACCACCCAATCGGGGTGGCAGAAATAGCTCACCCGATCGGGCGTGAGCTTGGCTTTGCCCCGGCGCAGCAGGCGGTCGAGACGCGAGGCGCCGTGGAGGACCGGTTTCGGCATGGCCAGGGTGGCCGCACGCTTGCCGTAGATGCGCCCGAGCGTTCGCGCGAAGTGTCGGTGAACCCAGCCATTCTCCCGTCCGTCGTCGGGCTCGTAGATTTCCGATACGGTGTCAGGCTCGTCGATCACGGCGAGAATAAGCCGGCAGAGATCCTCGACGTGAATGACCGAAAAGCGGCCCTGCGGTGGCAGAAAGACGAGGCCGCGCCGCGCCATCTTGAACAGCTCCAGCGTTTCGCGGTCGCCGGGGCCATAGACGGCCGGCGGCCGGATGATGGTCCACTCAAGACCGGAGGAGGCGACGAGCCGCTCCGACTTGGCCTTGGAGCGACCATAAGCGGAAAGCTCAGGCTCACGTGCAGCGAGCGATGAGATGTGGATGAAGCGCCGGACGCCTCCTCTTCGTGCGGCATCGATCATCGCTGCAGTGCCGGCAACGTTGACGGCGTCGAAAGCTTCCTTGCTGCCGTTGATGAGGCCGGCGATGTGGATCACGGCGTCTACGCCCGTGCAAAGCTTCAGCAGCGCTTCGGGACGGTCGAGCGCCCCGTCGACCCAGGCGATTTCGTCCTCCGGCGGCCTCCAGCCGCGGGTGAGGGCTCGAACGTCATAGCCCTGCGCAAGCGCCATGGAGAGAAGGTGCTGCCCCACGAACCCGGTGCCCCCGGTGACGGCAAGGGTGCGGCTCTTCCGGTGGCCGCGCCTCATAGCGGCGACCAGTCTTGCGCCTCGGTTTCCTCCACTTGGCGCTCGGCGCCGAGATGTTCGAGGATGGCATCGAGAACGGCATCCTTGCCAGCGCCCGTCGCGCCGGACACGCGAAGGGGAGGGCTGCCGCACTCCGCTTCAAGCTCGTCCGAGAGGGCTTCGAGCAGTTCGTCGTCGAGCGTGTCGGCCTTGCTGAGTGCCACCACCTCGGGCTTCTCCTCGAGCCCAGCGCCATAGGCTTCGAGCTCGTCGCGCACGATCCGGTAACTCTCGGCGACATTCTCGCTGTTGGCGTCTACGAGGTGGAACAGGACCTTGGTGCGCTCGATATGGCCGAGGAAGCGATCGCCGATGCCCGCCCCGTCGGCCGCGCCCTCGATCAGCCCAGGGATGTCGGCCATCACGAATTCACGGCCGCGGTGCTGAACCACACCGAGCTGGGGATGAAGCGTGGTGAACGGATAGGCGCCGATCTTGGCCTTCGCGTTGGTCACGGCATTGAGGAAGGTCGACTTGCCGGCGTTGGGAAGTCCGAGCAGGCCGGAATCGGCGAGCAGCTTGAGGCGCAGCCAGACCCACATCTCTTCACCCGGCCAGCCGGTGCCATGCTGGCGCGGCGCTCGGTTCGTGGCTGTCTTGTAGCTGGCATTGCCGCGGCCGCCATCGCCCCCGCGCAGAAGCACAACGCGTTGGCCCGGCTCGGTGAAGTCGGCGAGGACATGCTCTTTGTCCTCCGAAAGGATTTGAGTGCCCACCGGAACCTTGATGAGGAGATCTTCCCCGCCGGCACCGGTCCTGTTCTGGCCGGAGCCGCCTTTGCCGCGTGGTGCACGAAAATGTTGAGTATAGCGGAAGTCGATCAGCGTGTTGAGGCCGGGGACCGCCTCGAACACGATGTCGCCGCCCTTGCCGCCCTCGCCGCCGTCGGGGCCGCCATATTCTATGAACTTTTCGCGCCGGAAGCTCACTGCGCCGGGGCCCCCGGCGCCGGAGCGGATGTATATTTTGGCTTGGTCTAGGAAATGCATCGGTGTGATTTAGGCCTGGCGGGGGCCTTCGGCTACCCCAACGGAAGCGACCAGATGATCGCGGGCAACTTTGCGCGCCGTGTCGCGTGGCAGCCCGAGGGTTCCCGCCATCGACCCGCCGAGGAGGGAATCGCCCAGCGCCGTCAAGACCAGCCACAAGGTGGTCTCGTGCACCGGCCGATCCTCGTGGCCATGTCCCAGCTGGTCAACCAAGGCGTGGATCGCTTCCAGAATGGGGTTGAGCGCGTCGCGATTGCCGGAAAGGATCATCCAGGCGGCGAGCGCGCCGCCGCCCTCCTGCCCAAAGGCGTCGAACGTGCGATCGACGATCTCACGCGGATCGGCTTCGCCGACGCGGGCGCGATGCACGGACTTTGCCACCTCGTCCGTCACTCGCAGCGCAATGTAGCGCGCAAGCGCCGCCCGAAGGCCGGCGGCCGAGCCGAAATGGTGGAGGAGATTGGCGTGGGTCTTGCCGACTTGGGCGCCCACCGCCTTCAAGGTCACCGCCTGCGGCCCCGCATCGATCAGCAGGCGCCGCGCTGCCTCGAGCGCTGCCGATCGGCTTTGTTCAGGGCTGAGCCGTGCGCGCGCTATTGACACAGGTGTAAGTACAAGCGATGCGACATGCGGAGGAGATACAGCAGGATGCGCGAAGCCACACCATGTGATTTGATCATCACGCCGCGCGACCGGCGGTTCGGGCGCGGGGAGCGCACCGAGCGCTGGTGGCATGGCGGGGATCCCGTCGCGACGGCCTTTTACAACGCGCTGTCGGCGACCTTTCCCAAAGGGGAGGCCTTTTTCGTCGAGAGCGTTCGCAGGTTTCGCGAAGGCGCCGACGCAAAGCTGGCCGCCGAAATCCGCGCTTTCACCACCCAGGAGGTGATGCACAGCCGCGAGCATGTCGCCTTCAACCGGCGCGCGCACGAGGCAGGCTACGACCTCTCAAGGCTCGAAGCGCGGGTCGACTGGCGGCTTGACATGGTCCGTGCGCGCCCGCCGATCGCAAGCCTTGCCGCTACGATGGCACTCGAGCATTTCACCGCGATGCTCGCCCACGAGCTCTTGAAGGACCCGCGCCACTTCCAGGGCGCCGACGAGGAGACGGCGGCGCTGTGGCGCTGGCATGCCATCGAGGAGGTCGAGCACAAAGGCGTCGCCTACGACACCTGGCTGCACGCGACCAGGAACCGGCCGCGCTTCAAGCGCTGGAACGTGAAAGCCAAGGTGATGCTGCTCGTCACCCGGAACTTCATCGTCGACCGAACCAGGGCAGTGCTGGACCTGCTTGAGCAGGACGGGATCACCGGGCGCAAGGCTTATGCGCGCCTGGTCTGGTTCGCTTATGTGCGCCCCGGCATGCTGCGCAAGATATTGGGCGCCTGGGCAAGCTTCTTCATGCCGGGCTTCCACCCCTGGAACCACGACGACCGCGCGTTGATCGCCGCGGCGGACACGCGCTTGGCGGCTGAAGCTTAAATGGGGGCATCGCCCCGACCGGGCGTCAGCGCCTGGTGCTCGAGCCGCTGGACTGCTCCCTTGGCTCGCAGTGACGATTGCGGCGGATGGGGGAGGGGCTGCCGAGGACTTGCGTCAGCCCCTCCCTGCTGGGGGGAATCACGCTGCCATTTGAACGGCCGGTTCGTCCTCGTCAGCGGTCGCACCCGGCGCAAGCTCCAGCTCGAACAGCCGGCACGGCGCCGCCTCGCGGCGAGCGCAGCTGTAACGGGGCACGACCATGCCGGTGGAGCGGAAGCCGAGTTTCTCGAGCACACGTCCCGAGGCGGGGTTGTCGAGGAAGTGGCCGGCGACAAGCCGTCGCAGCCGCAGCCCCTCGCGAGCGAGATCGACGACCGCACGCGCGGCTTCGGTCGCAAAGCCCAGGCCCCAATGGGGGCGCGAGATCCAGTAGCCGAGCTCCGCCTCGCCGTCGGGGCGCCGGCCCAGCCCGACCGTGCCGATCAGTTGCGGTGCACCGTGCGTGCGACGGAAGATGAGAAATCCGGCCTCGTCAGGGCGGCGCTCCGTCTCCAGAAAGGCGCGGGCATGATCCAGCTCATAGGGCCAAGGTGCGCTCGCAAGGTTGCGGACGATCGCTTCCTCGCCGATCCCCGAAGCAAGCGCGGGCGCGTCTTCCGCCCAGCCGGGCCGCAGCAGCAGTCTTTCGGTTCTTGCGAACATGGCCGTCTCCTTCCGCTTTCGCGCCGGCCGTGCCCGAACTGGGTTACGGTCCTGCGACAGTTTCGTGAGGGAGACATGAAAAGAGGGAATGATGGGGTCGCCACGTCCCCCGGACGTGGCTTGGCCCCTAAAAAAGGGGCCAACCCCATCATGGGCTGCCCCTCTCCCTCGAACGCTTCTCTATTGAGTCGCTGGGGCCGCCCCTTGCCGGACGACCCTTTATCGATCGTCCGTTATTCCGCTGCGTCGGTAATTTGCATGTCTACGCATACGAATTTGCGGCCGAGCTTGCCGTCGCGGAACGCGACGCGGCCGTCCGCAAGCGCAAAAAGGGTGTGATCCTTGCCGATCCCCACGCCTGCGCCCGGATAATATTTGGTGCCGCGCTGGCGCACGATGATATTGCCGGCGAGCACCTGCTCACCGCCGAACTTCTTGACGCCCAGGCGCTTGCTCTCTGAGTCGCGGCCGTTGCGGGACGAGCCGCCTGCTTTCTTATGTGCCATCTCTACTCTGCCCTGCTTCTCTTACCCGGCGTTGCTGTCGTTCTTAGCAGCAACGGGCGAATCTGTCATCTCGCTCTCTGCGCCGTCATTTTTGAGCGGCGGCTGAACGTGTGCCTCGGTCTTGGCCGGAGCCTTTGGAGCGGCTGCCTTGCGAGCGCGCGGCTTCTTTTCGGCGGCTGGAGCGGCAGCCGGAGCGGCTTCGCCGCTGGACGCGGTGTCGACGGGAGCCGGAGCGGCCTCAGCAGCTGAGCCCGCGTCGGCGCGGTGGTCGCCGATCGCAGTGATGCGAAGGATCGTGTGCTGCTGGCGGTGACCGTTCTTGCGGCGATAATTGTGCCGGCGGCGCTTCTTGAAGACGATGACCTTGTCCGCCTTCGCCTGAGCAATGATTTCCGCGGAAACGGAAAGGCCGTCGGTGGAGCGCGGCTCCGACCCGTCGCCGGCGAACAGCACGTCGCCCAAAGTGATGGTTTCGCCGGCGGCGCCCGCCAGCTTTTCAACGACGATCTTGTCTCCGGGGGCGACGCGATATTGCTTGCCGCCCGTGCGCACGACTGCGAACATGGCTTTTTTCCAAATGTCTAAAGCTATCCGCGCAAGGCAATGACCGCGGCCGAAGCCCCCGCGCGGGAAA
>JALYNE010000257.1 GCA_030773375.1 Pseudomonadota bacterium | reverse complement strand
TTGAGGTGCCGGATGAACGGCTCGATGTCGTCCACACTCCAGTTGCGCAGCCGAAGGCGCTCCGTTTCGATCATTGGAAGCTCAGGCCCTGAAGAAGCGGAAGGATGCTGGCATGATCGTCCGTCCAACCTGGGAAGCCGGGGCGCGCCCGCAGCTTCTTCCATGATTTGGGCGCGCCGCTGACGGCGATCAGATCCTCCATGGTCTGCTTGTCACGCGTCATGGCGACCCAGAGCGACGGGTGATCGTTGAGATAGCGGGCGGAGCGTTTGTGATCGAGCGCAGCGGCCTCCCATCCCCCTGCCCTCGCTCCGGCGGCAAGCACCGGCTCGAGGTCGAGGTAGCGATTGGAAATGTGCATCATCAAGATGCCGTCGGGCCTCAGCACCCGCGCATAAACGCCGAGCGCCTCGCGGGTAAGAAGGTGCATCGGCACCGCGTCCGAGGAGAAAGCGTCCACCGCAAGAATGTCCAGGCTTTGTGGCGGCTGCGCCGCGAGCCTGATCCGGGCATCTCCAAGGATGATGCGGGCACCGCTTCCGCACCGCGACATGAAGCTGAACCGGCTCGGATCCGTCGCGATCTTGACCATTGCCGGATCGATCTCGAAGAAGGTCCAGCTCTGCCCCGGCTTCGAATAGCAAGCGAGCGTTCCGGTGCCGAGCCCGACCACGCCGATCTGGGCGCCAGGGCCGAACAGGAGCTCGGCCGACGCCATCACCCGTCCGACTCCGGAGCCGCGGGTGTAATAGCTGGTCGGCTCCTCTTCCATTCCGGGGATCACGTTCTGAAGCCCATGGATGGTCGTGCCATGGGTCAGCATCCGCGCCGTCGAATCCGAGCTGGTCCCGATCGCGTAAATGCCGAAATAGCTTCGCGTCCTGAAAGGCTGGAGCGACTCGTGAAGCGTGCTCCACCCGCCATAGCTCATCATCAAAGCGGCAAGGCACGCGGCGAAGACGGGGCGCCGGCCGATTGCAAACACGGCCAGCAGTCCGATCAGGATCGTGGCAGCGATTGAAACGGCGCTCGGCACTTGCGGCATGAAATCCCGGTCGCCCGCAAGCGAGACGGTTATGGCGATCGCCGGCACCCACAGGACAAGCGACTGGCCTAACCGTGGGCTCGCCCACATTGCCTCGATGCGCCGCAAGTAGCTGCGCTGCGGGATGAGCAAAGCGGCCGCGACGATCAGGAGCGGGTGCTCATAAGCCCAGTCGAAGATCGCCGGAGCAGCGATCGCGCAGAACGCGCCCCCAAGCACGCCGCCGATCGACATGCTGAGATAGAAGCCCGTCAGCCGGTCCGGCCCGGGCCGCAAGCGGTACATCTCCGAGTGAAGCGTGACGGCGACGACGAAGAGCAGGCTGAGGCCAAGGGTGGCCGAGAAAAGCGGCTGGTTGGAGTGCTGCGCGAATGTGAGCCCGCCGGCGATCAGGATCACCAGCGGCGCAAGCTGGGTGATGAAAGCGCTCGCCGCGCGCCCGTTCGCAAAGGCGATCACGAAGCTCAGCAGGTAAAGGCCAAGCGGCAGCGCCCATAGCAGCGGCATCGCGACGATGTCGGTGGTGAGATGCGTCGTCGTCGAGAGCATCAGTCCGGACGGAATCGCGGCAAGGCCGATCCAGTGGAGAACCCGCCTGCGGCTCGGCGCAGGCGAGGTCGCAGCCGGCACGGCTTCCACGGATCGGGCCGGGATCGTCAGCGCGCAGCCGACTACCAGCAGAACGAGGAGCGCATAGCCTGCCGTCCAGAGCGCGCTTTGCTGCTCGAGGCTCAGGAGCGGTTCGGCGATAAGCGGATAGGAGACGAGCCCCGCAAAGCTGCCGAGGTTGGAGGCCGCATAAAGGGCGTAAGGCTCGCCCCGGCTGCTCTCGAGGGCATACCAGCGCTGCATCAACGGCGCCTGGGCCGAGACAATGAAGAAAAGCGGCCCGATCGAGCTGATCAGAAACCAGGGCACCCAGAAGATGGGTGAGAATTCGGGCGACGGAACGGCAGAACTGAGCCCGATCGGAAGCCACAGCGCCGCGACGCCAAAAAGCGCCAGATGCAGACCCGCCTGCCGGCGTGGCCGCAGCCGTCCAACCCAATGGGCATAAGCGTAGCCGCCGAGCAGCAATGCCTGATAGACAAGCATGGCGCTGTTCCAGACGGCCGGCGCCCCGCCCACGCGCGGAAGCGCCATTCGGCCGACCATCGGCTGGGTCAGGAACAGGAGAAAGGAGCCGGTGACGACCGTCGCCACGAAGAGTGGCTTCGCCAGCCGCTCCTTGGGCCAGCTTGAAGCTTCCGCGTCAGCTGTCATGGAGGAGCTTTGCCGCAACGGGGGCATGATAGGATAACACACCGGTGCAGCCAGCGCGCTTGAACGCGATCAGCGTCTCCAGGAGGAGTGCGTCACGATCGGCCGCTCCGGCTGCGGCCGCCGCCTCGATCATCGCATATTCGCCGGACACCTGATAAGCGAAGACCGGCACCTCGAACCGCTCCTTCACGCGGCGGACGATGTCGAGATAGGCAAGCCCCGGCTTCACCAGCACATGATCGGCGCCCTCGGCGAGATCGAGCGCCACTTCGCGCATCGCCTCCTCTGCGTTGCGCGGATCCATCTGGTAGCTCTTCTTGTCGCCTTTCAGGCGGTCTCGCGAACCGACTGCGTCGCGGAACGGGCCGTAAAAGGCGCTCGCATATTTGGCCGCATAGGCCATGATCTGAACGTTGCAGTGGCCTTTTTGCTCAAGGGCCCTGCGGATCACGCCCACCCTGCCGTCCATCATGTCGGAAGGAGCGACGATGTCCGCGCCCGCCGCCGCCTGCACGAGCGCCTGCTCGGCCAGTAGCTCCGTCGTGTCGTCGTTCAGGACATAGCCACGCGTGTCGATGATCCCGTCATGGCCGTGTGCGGTGTAGGGATCGAGTGCGACGTCGGTAAGGATACCGATATCAGGCACGGCATCCTTCACGGCCTTGATCGCGCGGCAAATAAGGTTGTCCGGATTCACGGCCTCGCGGCCGTCCTCGCTTCGGAGCTCCGCGGGAGTGTTCGGAAACAGAGCGAGGCAGGGAATGCCGAGGTCCCTCGCCGCGCGCGCTTGTCCGGCGAGCCGGTCGACCGACCAGCGCGACACGCCGGCAAGACTTGCGATCGGCTCCTCCAGGTCCTCCCCGCCAGTGACGAATAATGGCCAGATGAGATCGGACGGCGTAAGCACCGTTTCGGCGACAAGCGCGCGGCTCCAGGCTGCGGAGCGGCTTCGGCGCATTCGAGTGGCGGGAAAGGCAGACTGCATCATGTCGCATCCGGCTTAGCGCGCTGCCGCAAGCCTGCAAAGCCGCGCGGGCACTGTTCGCAGAGTCGCGTGTTCTTCCGGAGTGGAAACCAACAAACCCGTCCCTCGCGATGCCGTGCTGATCGTGAACGCCCATTCGCGAAGGGGCGACGCCCTCTTCCGCGAAGCGCGCGCCAAGCTCGAGCAGGCCGGCGTAAACCTCATCGCTGCACACGCAGTGAAGGACCCCTCAAAGCTCAACGATACGGTCCGGCGGGCGATTGCGGAAGGCGCGCCGATGGTGATCGTGGGCGGGGGCGACGGTTCGCTATCCGGCACGGTAGACGATGTCGTGGACCGCGAATGTGTGTTCGCGCTGCTGCCGCTCGGCACCGCCAACAGCTTCGCACGGACGCTGGGTATCCCGCTCGACCTCGACGGAGCGGTACGCACCATCGCTAACGGAAAGCGGCGCAGGATCGATCTGGGGATCGTCAACGGGGATTATTTCGCCAACTGCGCGGCCATGGGCCTCTCGCCGATGATCGGGGACACGGTGCCGCACAAGTTGAAGCGCTATCTTGGCCGCTTCGGCTACCTGGTCTGGGCGATCTGGTGTCTGGTCCGCTTCCGGCCTTTCAAGCTGACGGTGGACAATGGCCAGGAAAAACGAACCATCTGGGCAACCGAAGTGCGCATCGCCAACGGCCCGTACCATGGCGGTGTGGAACTGGTTGAAGAGGCCGAGGTGGACAGCGGCGAGCTCGTCGTTCAGGCAGTCACCGGCCGCAGCGTGTCGCGGCTCATCTGGGATTGGGTCGCGAAGTTCTTCAAGTTGCCGGCGCGCGGAGCCGCGGCTGAAGAATTTTACGGCAAGCGCCTCCTCGTGGACACAAAGCCGCGCCTCAAGATATCGATCGACGGCGAAGTGCTGACGAAGACCCCCGCCGTCGTGGAGGTCGCGCAGCGGGCAATCGAAGTCGTGGTGCCTGCCGACGCAGCAGCCTGAACAGGTAAGGAGCTAGCCGAGCCGCCCGAGCGCGGCCCGGTATTTCTCCGCGTCCGACGCTTTTTCCGCATGATCGGCCCGGGCCTTTTCGACCGCTTCCGGCTTGGCGCGCTCGACGAAGCTGGAGTTGCCGAGGCGCTGCAAGAGCGAGTCACGCTCCTTCTCCGCCGCCTGAAGCGCTTTGGCGAGACGCGCCCGCTCGACCGCAATGTCGATCACCCCCTCGAGCGGGAGGATATAGGTTGCTTCATCGACAACCACCTGCGCGGCACCTCCGCCAGCCTCGTCGAAGCTGACCGACTCGATCCGCGCGAGGCGCTCGATGGCTTGGCCATTGCGCCGAAGCCGCTCGCGGGTTCGCTCGTCGGCATCGCGCACGTGCAGCGCGAGCTTCGCGCCCGGCGGCACGCTCAGTTCCGAGCGCGCCCCTCGGATCCCGCTGACGAGCCGGATCAGCCAGTCGATCTCCGGCCCGGCCTCCGCATCGAGCGCTCGCGCGTCCGGCATCGGCCACCTGGCGAGGATGAGCTCGTAGGGCCGCTCGCCCATGGAGTGCCATAGCTCTTCGGTGATGAAGGGCATGAACGGGTGGAGCATGACCAGGATCTGGTCGAGCACCCAGGCGGCGACTTCTCGCGTCTCGTCGGCTCGGTTTTCGCCGTCGAGCGCCGGCCCTCCTGGCTGGCTCAGCACAGGCTTGATGAGCTCGAGGTACCAGTCGCAGAAGTTCGCCCAGGTGAAGTGATAGATAAGGTTCGCGCTTTCGTCGAAGCGGAACTCGGCCATGGCAAGGTCGAGCGCCTGAACGGTTTTCACCGTCTCCCCAACGATCCAGCGGTTCACCGGCAGCGATGTGCGCGGCGGCTCCAGGCCCGCGCTCGCCCCGATGCCGTTGGTTTGGCAAAAGCGGGCAGCGTTCCAGAGCTTGGTCGCGAAATTGCGATAGCCTTCGA
>JALYNE010000256.1 GCA_030773375.1 Pseudomonadota bacterium | reverse complement strand
CGGCAGGCCCAGCCCGTCGACGGCGAGCGCCTGCGCCACCTGGCAAGCATTGCGGTAGATCTCGGCCAGGCGAAACAGCCGCTTGTCGAGGCGCACGCCGGCCGCCTCCGCCACTTGGCGCACCTCTGCCGCCGCCTGAGCGGCCGACTTGTCGAAGTCGAGAAGGCCGAAGCTGGTGGGCAGCGCCAGCTGTTCGGCCGTCCCCGCTACTCGCAGGTTCAGCTCGCCCGATCCAAACAGCGCGGTCCGGACCGCTGCGGGAAGCCAGCTATAGCGGCCAAGCTTCCGGCTGCCGGCTCGATCCTCGATCTCGACAGCGATTGTCAGCGCATCCGGATCGAGCTCTCGCTCCTCATCGAACGGCCAAGCCGGCAGGTTCGAGACGAACCCGCCGTCGACGTGCAGCTCGCCATCGATCGCCCACGGCCGGAAGATCACTGGCAGGCAGATTGAGGCGGCCACCGCATCAGCCACGGGTGTGTGGGGCGTCCGATCCGCGGAGAACAGGTGCAGGGCCCGGCACGCGAGATTGGCGCTCACGATCTTGAGCTCCGGCCGACCATCGCGGCCGAAGTCCCCCATCCGCACCACACGGTCCGGCTCGTGCGGGAAGAGCTGGCGCCGCAATAGCTCCGCCAGCGCGTCGCGGAAGCGACGCACGTCGGCTAGGCCGCCGATCACCTGTCGGTAGAGGAGCCAGAGCGCGCCGCCGGCGACGGCCCAGCCCGCCACCGCCCACCAAACCGCCTGGCGCGGGGCCAGCCAGGTGACGAGGATCGCCAGGAGAGGCGGGATGGCCCAGAGCAGCGCCAGTAGCACCGGAACCGGGATCGGTTGCCGGAGCGCCATCCGGAACAAGCGTACGCGCCACCAGCCACCGCGCCCGAACAAGTCTCTCGCGCGTTTGAGGGCCGGGTCGATCTGCGACAGGCGGTCCAGTATCGTCCGTGCCGACGAGCCGTCGATAAGATCATCGGCGCGAAAGCCCGCCGCGGTGAGCGCCGCCACAATCGCGCCCGCAGAGGTCCCAGCGACGCCCTTGAGCTGGACGTTGCGCTCTTCGAGAGCCTTCAGCGCCCCAACATGGACGACGCCCTTCGCTCCACCGCCTGAGAAAGCTACGAACGCACGCCGTGCCATATCGACCAGATATCTCCCGTCAGCGACCTCGAAGCCTTCGATGAGAGGCAACCAAGGTCGCGGTTGCTGTTGTTATTAGGAGCGCTCGGTTCGCCAGCCAATCTCAACCGAAGCAGGATCGACCCAATCGCCGCCCCAGGGGGAAGCCTTCCGGCCCTCACCTCGTCCATCCACTCTCTCTCTCTCTCTCTCTCTCTCTCTCTCTCTCTCTCTTCGGCCCGAGCGCGATGCCTTGACAACTCGGAGCGGCCGCGGTCGAAGCTTAGCCTTTCCGCCGCTCAAGGAGCTCCACGGCGGAAAGCGACACACCGGGCCGAACGATCGCCGCGTGATCCTCGCCGGCGATAACTTTGCCAGCCATCAGATAGCTGCCGTTGGCGCTCAGTCCGGTTTGGATGGCGATTTTCGACCACGATGTCGGCCTTTCACACCATTCTGCATTCGCAGCCGAAGTTTTATGCCGCCTCGCTGTACCAGTGTGCTGTAGTAGCGGCGGTAAAAAAGGGCTGAATTCCGCGATTCTGCAGGTTTTCGGCGATATGGTGGGCCTCGGCTCCCGCTGGTCGCCGTCACCATAAAAGAGCTGCCCCGCAGCTCTTTTATGGTGACCCCTACGGGACTCGAACCCGTGTTTTCGCCGTGAGAGGGCGACGTCCTAGACCGCTAGACGAAGGGGCCACAGGCCCGGCGCATATGGGCGGGTGGGCTGGGCTGTCAAGGCTGGCGCTGCCCGGCGACCGGCGATCAGTAACTGTTGGCCTGATGAGCCGCGTCGTCGGTGGCGCCCGTCGGAATCTTAGGCGGCGGGGTCTGGCGTTCGCCGCGGTTGGGCTTGGCCTGCATCGAGGGCGGGGTTGGCTGCGCCTGCGGGACGGTTTCGGCTTGTGCATTCCCCGCCTGCTGCATCGCCTGCTGGGCGTTCATATCCCCTTCGCGAACGGCGTCCGCCGCGTTCTCGAGCACAGGCGCGGCCGAGGGGTCGCTCTGCTCCGCCGCCTGCTCGAGCTGATCGGCCGCATTCTCGGCCTGGCCTCCGCCTCCACAAGCGGAAAGCGCGAGAAGGGCAGCGGCGGGGAGGGCGGAGACAAATCTCATGCGGAATCGCCTTTGTTGTGGTTCGCTCGGGACAACGCGAGGAGACGAAGGCGGTTCAATCGGGTGCCGCTTGAGTGCGTGGGGCCTTTCGCGGGGCGTTGCTTTCTTGGCCCGGAGCGGCTTGGGCAGGCAAAGCCCAAAACGCTCCGGGAACAGAAGAATGCCCAAGCTCAAAGACGTCTACCCGCTTTACGTCGGAAGCGAGGCGCGGCAGCCCAACAGCGACCTCCAGGTCACCGACAAATATACGGGCGAGGTCGCCTTTCGCTGCGCGCTCGCCGATGAGAAGACGATCGCCCAAGGCATTGCGGCCGCCACCCGCGCGGCCGGGCCGATGGCGCGCATGGCAAGCTATGAGCGCCAGGCGGTGCTCCAGCATTGCGTGGAGCGCTTCAAGGCGCGCTTCGACGAACTTGCTTATGCGCTCTGCATCGAGGCCGGAAAACCGATCAACGATGCCGAAGGCGAAGTGACGCGGCTCATCGACACCTTCCGCATCGCCGCCGAAGAAGCGGTTCGCGTGACGGGCGAAGTGCAGCCGCTCGATATCTCAAAGCGCGCACGCGGCTACCAGGGCATGTGGAAGCGCGTGCCGATCGGCCCGTGCAGCTTCATCTCGCCGTTCAACTTCCCGCTGAACCTCGCCGCTCACAAGATCGCTCCCGCCATCGCGGTGGGCTGCCCGTTCGTGATGAAGCCCGCCAGCCGAACGCCGCTCGGCGCGATCATCATCGGCGAGGTGCTGGCCGAGACCGAGCTTCCCAAGGGCGCGTTCTCGATCCTTCCCGCCAGCCGGGACGGGGCCGATCTCTTCACGCGGGACGATCGGCTGAAGCTCCTCTCGTTCACCGGCTCGCCGGGCGTCGGCTGGGACCTCAAGGCCAAAGCCGGCAAGAAGAAGGTGGTGCTGGAGCTTGGCGGCAATGCCGCCGTGATCGTCGACAAGGATGCCGACATCGACGACGCGGTCGAGCGGATCATCTTCGGCGCCTTTTACCAGTCGGGCCAAAGCTGCATCGGCGTTCAGCGCATCATCATCCACGCCGATATTTACGAAAGGGTCCGCGACCGGCTCGTCGCTCGCGCGGCCAAGCTCGTTGCCGGCGACCCGAAGGACCGCAGCACGTTCATCGGACCAATGATCGACGTCGGGGAAGCCGAGCGTCTCGACAAGTGGATCGGCGAGGCCCTTGCCGGCGGCGCGACGCTTCTCTGCGGCGGCGGCCGAGAGGGCGCGATGCTGCAGGCGACATTGCTCGAGGGCGTCGACCGCTCCGCCACCCTTTACCGCGAGGAGGCCTTCGGCCCGGTCGCGATCCTGTCGAGCTTCACCGATTTCGAGCAGGCGCTCGAGGAGGTGAACGATTCGAAGTTCGGCCTTCAGGCCGGCATCTTCACCCGCGACCTCTTCAAGACGCTGGACGCTTGGGACCGGCTCGAGGTGGGCGGCGTCGTCATCAACGATGTGCCGTCCTACCGCGTCGACAACATGCCCTATGGCGGCGTCAAGGATTCCGGGCTCGGCCGCGAAGGCGTCCGCTTCGCCATGGAAGACATGACCGAAATCCGGAACCTCGTCATCCGCCGCCGGGAGGAAGGGCCGCCCAAGAAGCAGATGGGGGAATGAGCTGAGGAAATTTCTCCCGGCACTTGGTACTGATGTGCAAGGTGATTGGCGAACTGCGCAGGCTCATTACCAGCTTCGTGCCGAGGAACGGCGTCGGGACGGCTTAGAGCAGACTGCGCTAAATCTGACCCGTTCGCCCTGAGCCTGGCGAAGGGCTGTCCTTCTTTCCCTTCGAGGGGCAAAACAGGGCTTCAACGGGTGCCCATGAAAGTACTACTTTCATGGGATCCTTCACAAGCTCAGCCCGAACGGAAAAGAGCACTGATCCCGATTTCGCGCAAGTGCTTGAGGGCGCAAGGCGCGAGGTTCGCCCCTCGGCCTCTCATGGATCGCCGCGGCGCTGACGCGCCTCGCGATGACGCCCCTCGTTCATTGCGGCTGCTGCAACGAGGCTGCGGCGTGCCGCTGTTTCGGGAGCTTAGCCAAGGTCACCAGGTCATTGCGAGCGAATGCGAAGCAATCCAGAACGGGTTCTTAGAACGAGCGCAAGCAGCGATGAAGCAGCCGGCAGTTTACATCATGGCGAGCGGTCGAAACGGAACGCTCTATACCGGCGTCACCTCCCATCTTACCCGACGCGTCTGGCAGCACAAGGAGGCCACCTCCGGGTTCACCGCACGCTACGGTTGCAAGATGCTGGTCTGGTACGAGATGCATGGGGATATGCTCACGGCCATTGCGCGTGAGAAGCAGATCAAAGCCGGATCCCGAGGCAAGAAACTCGCGCTGATCGAGGGCATGAACCGGACGTGGGCAGACCTGTCCGACACGATCATCTAGAGTGCTTTCAGTCAGGTGGAACCACCTGACGGTTCGGAAAGCACGGCAAGCAAAAGAAGTTTGACCCGTTGCCGGTTCAATTCAACCGAACGGGTCTAGGCGCCGCGGGACCGCTGAGAGCGGGAGCATGCTCTGTCCAGCCTCCTGGATCGCCGCGGCGCTAACGCGGCTCTAGAATCTGAGCTGGGCCGATAGCTGCGCTACATTGCGAAGGCCCTCGTCCTCGTCCAGGCGGTGGGAAGGAGGGGGGAGGGCATGCAGCAGGGCTCCAAAGGCGTTGCGGCCCGAGAACCCGGCGGCGCAGCCTTGTTCCGGTCCTGGAAATGAGGCGAATTGGGCCAGCCTTGTTGCTGCGCAAGGGGCTGAGAGCGGAACGAGTTCAGATGCCACCACGTCATTGCGAGCAGAGCGAAGCAATCCAGCCTCCGGCGCTGACCTAGATTGCCGCGTCGCTTTGCTCCTCGCAATGACCATGCAACCGAACTTTACGAGACCCGACCGGAGTTGCCGCAGGTTAAGCCGCGTTCCTATATAGGTCGCGCAAGAAAAATCGACGCGCCGCAGCCCTGCGTCGCGACATCATATGGAGAGACGAGTTGAAGGC
>JALYNE010000255.1 GCA_030773375.1 Pseudomonadota bacterium | reverse complement strand
CCCGGCGGCGCACGCAACGCATCCGCGATGATCGAGAAGCCTTCGGCCAGCGCTTCCCTCCATCTGCCTTCGCGCGCCGTGACGGAGAATTGCGTCGTGTCGGCGACGTTGGCGGAGCGGGATTCGCCAACCCCGGCGCTCACATAAGAGGCACCTTCGCGCGCCTTGGCCTCCAGCCTGCGGTTCAGAACCCGTGCGGCGATCGAGCGCGCGAGATCGAGCTTCTCATAAGCCTTGGTGTTGGGAAGCGGCCGATAGGGGCGAAGCCACATCACCGAAGCCGCATGCGGCGCCCCCGGATAGGCAAGCGTCGCCGCGCGCTCCTCGAGCGTCTTGATGCTCCCATAGTCCGGCTCGCGCGGGGCGGGGCCGGTGCCCTTCCAGTCACCGAAGCGATTGGCGATCAGCTCTTCCATCAGCTTCGGATCGGCATCCCCGACCATGATGATTGTGGCGCGATCGGGGCGGTACCAGCGTTCATAAAAGCCGCGCAGGCTTTGGGCAGTGGCCGCGTTCAGCGTTGCGGCAGTCCCGATCGTATCCCGATCCGCCATTTTGAGGCCTGCATAGAAAAGCGGCCAGCTCGTCTCGATGAGCTTCTGCGTGAGTTCGGGACGCCGGCCTTTTTCGGCGAGCACGATCTTCTTTTCCGCTTCGACCGCAGCCGGGTCGAACAGGGCTGTGTCCACCATCTCGGAAAGAACGTGGAGGCTCTGGTCGAGGTTCGCGCGATCGGTCTTGGGAAGATCGAGCTGGTAGACGGTCCGGGTCGGGCTGGTGGATGCGTTGGTGTCGCTGCCGAAGCTCGCGCCAAGCTTCTGCCAGATGTAGCGGGCCTCCCGATCGCCGAAGCTTTTGGACCCTCGGAACGCGAGATGTTCAACAAGGTGCGCCCAGCCGCGCTCGCCGTCCGCTTCGTGGAGCGAGCCGGCCGCGATGCGGACGCGGATCGAAACTTGGCCGGCGGGGAGCTTGTTCTGGCGAACGGCATAGCGGACGCCGTTTGGAAGCGTGCCGAAGGTCCAGGCGGGATCGCGCGGGATGTCGCTGTCGCGGTAGAACCAGCTGGCGTCCCCGGCGGCATGGAGCGGCGCCGCCGCCAGGATGAGCAGCGCGAACAAACAGCGGCGGACGAGATGCATTGGCTTTTGGTCTACCTGGTTGCAGGCGGTCAAATGGAATGGCAGCCTATGTAGGGAAAACTGTCTCGCCCCTGAAGGGAAGTTGGGAAGTTGGAATTCGAATGGCTCACGATCATGCTGTCAACCCGTATCGCCTTTGCCCTCAGCCTCATGCTTGCCGCTTCGGTGGTTGAGGCCGCGCCTCAGCGGCCGCGCGCCCGCGAAGCCGGGATCACCATTGGTATATTGGCGCCAGGACCGTTGAACGCGATCACGGACGTTGCGGGGGTCAGTGTCGGACACAGGACGCTGATCGAAGGAAGCGCCATCCGGACCGGAGTGACCGCGGTCATTCCGCACGGCGGCAATCTCTTCCAGGAGAAGGTCCCCGCCGGCTTCGCGGTCGCAAACGGCTATGGCAAGTTCATGGGCAGCACGCAGATCGAGGAGCTCGGCGAGATCGAGACCCCGATCCTGCTCACCAACACCTTGTCCGTGCCGGAAGCCGTCGCCGCGGCGATCGAGTGGACGATCGGCCAAGCGGGTAACGAACAGGTGCGCTCGGTGAACGCGGTTGTCGGCGAGACCAACGATGGCACGCTCAACGACATCCGCGCGCGGCGCGTCACGAAGGCCGACGCCCTCGCGGCCATTTCCCCCAGTGGCATCGGGCCGGTACCCGAAGGTGCGATCGGCGCGGGAACGGGCACGATCGCCTTCGGTTGGAAGGGCGGCATCGGAACAAGCTCCCGCAGGCTTCCAGCCAAGCTCGGCGGCTATACGGTGGGCGTGCTGGTTCAGACCAATTACGGGGGCGTGCTCAGCGTCGCGGGCGTTCCGGTCGGCCAGGCTCTCGGCCAATATTATCTGAAGGACGAGCTCCAGTCCGCCTCCGGCGACGGATCCGTCATCATCGTCGTCGCCACCGACGCGCCGCTTTCGGACCGGAACCTGAAGCGCCTCGCCAGCCGCGCCTTCATCGGCATCGGCCGGACAGGTTCCCCGATCACCAGCGGCTCGGGCGACTATGCGGTGGCTTTCTCGACCCATCCCGACGTCAGGCGGACCGCTGCCCGGCGAAGCGCGGTCGCCGGAACGAACGAGCTGCCGAACGACAAGGTGTCACCTTTGTTTCAAGCGGTGGCCGAGGCGACCGAGGAAGCGGTTCTGAACTCCTTGTTCAAGGCGGAAAGCATGGACGCCAACGGCCGGAGGATCGAAGCGCTGCCGCTTGCCGAGACGCTCCGGCTCTACCGCCGCAGCCGCGAGCGCCGCGATTGATTGATTGATTGAAGCTCTAATCACCAGATGGCTGCGGTCGAGCTCTGAGGGAATCGACGGCGAGCAGGCGATCATGGTCGCGCAACAGGAACAGCGCCACACATCCGGCCAACATCGGCCAAGCTGCGAAAAAGAGCAGATTTTCGAAGGGCTCAAGATACTGCCGCCAGGACGAGAGGGTGGACACGGCATGCATTAGGAGAATGGCGCCGTAGCTGATCGTTTTGAAAGCACCGATCGCGAACGCCACCACGAAGATTGCTTGGACGACACCGATGACCGCGAGGGCCGAGCTCCCTAGGTCGCCAAGGCCGTAGAAATTTGCGAACACCGCGCCAGCGTGATCCGGGTTGACGATCTTGTCGGCAGTCCAGAACGCCATAACCGCCGCTACCCCAAGGCGCAGGAGCAACAGCGAAATGGCAAGGTTTCGTGGAGCTGTATCGTGCCGCATTTTCACCCCTCCATCACACGAGGCCGACTGATCTCGTGGTTTTGGCTTCGAAAGGTCTTCGGATCGGTTCCATATGCCGCGCGAAACGCACGCGAGAAGTAGCTGCGGCCACCGTAGCCGACGGTGGTGCCGACACGCTTACCATCGAGGCTGTCCCAGATCCGACGCTGAACCTCATTATACCTTCCAAGTGGCTCAGACGCGCTCTTCCAGATTGCGACCTGCGTCCGGGCACGCATTTCCGATGATCGGGAACGGATTTCTCGCTGGAACGGGGTGATCACAGGAGGCGTTCCCGTTCTCGCCGGCAATCAGGCTCTTCAGACACGATCGGGAACGATTACCCAGTGCGCGGAACGCATCAGCCCTGGGAGCGGCGAGAGGCTGCGGAGGGCGAGAAGAAATGGAAGCAGATAAGATTCTGAGAAGCACGCTCGCTGGCATCGCCGCCGGGCTCGCAGCTGCGTGGATTATGAATCGCTTTCAGGACGGATGGAGCGCCATCACAAGTGCTGGAGACGGCTCTGACGGTGACACCGGAAGCGAGCCAGCAACCCTAAAGGCCGCCGACAAGCTGGCGCAGCGGTTCACTACGCGTTCGGCTCTTTTCTAGGAGGAGCATACGGCCTGCTGTCCGAAATTCACCCGAAGACGCGGGCCGGCTTTGGCATGTTCTACGGAGCGGCGGTTTCGCTGGTAGCCGATGAAATCATGGTACCGGCGACTGGCCTCTCACCGCCACCCCAGGAAGCACCCGTGCCCAGCCACGTCTATGGCTTCTTGTCTCACCTGGTATTTGGAGCGACCCTCGAAGCAGTGTTCCGAGTGATCGAGCGCACTTTCCAACCGGCCGATGATCAGCCGGCCCGAGCATTCAGACCAGGGCAGAACAGGCTCAAGGTCCACCAACCAAATGACGCGCACGTTAGAGTGCTTCAAGTCAGGTGGAATCACCTGACGGCTCGGAAAGCACGGCAAACAAAGGAAAGTGGACCCGTTCCCGGTTCAATCCAACGGGGAACGAGTCTAGCCCTCTTTGTGCTTGCCGGGGCTCCAGCCAGAGCCCTCGAGGTGCCGCTCGCCAGCATCTGAAGCCCCTCTTTGGAGGCTCGTTCCCATGCTGTCGTTCCAGCGGTTGAGAAATCCGAACAGGGCGACGACAGCTAGGATCCCGACGATCTCGCCGTCGTCCCAGTGCTCGCTTAAGCCTGTCGCTATGTCAGCAGTAACCCCGTTGGGCACGCTTGCCGCCGCCACCGCGAAATCAAAGGCTGCACGTTCGGCATCGGAAAACAGGTCGCTGTCGCGGTAGCTCCAGATCGCGCTGAGGCGCTCCTCCGTTGCCCCGTATCTCTCCGCCGCAAGAACGGTATGCGCTTGGCAATAGCGGCATCCGGATGCGTTCGACGCCAGATAGCCAATCAAGCGCTTCTGCTCGCTCGTGACGCGGCCTTCGTTGGCCATAACGGCCTTGTTCAGGTTGATGAAGGCTTCGGCGATCGCTGGGCGCCGCTGCATGGTAAGGACGCTGTTTGGGGTGAAGCCAAGCGTTTCGTCGAAAAATGAAGCAAGCCTCTCCACTTCGGGTGAGGAGCCTTTTTCAAGAGGATCTACCAGAGGCATTTCAGCATCCGTGGTCTTCGCAAGGGGGCGATGACACGAGAAAAGCAGGCGCGCGGGAAATGCAGCACAGTATCCTTCCTCAACCCGTGCCGCAGCACGAAGATGCCGCGCCTGGCTCCCTCGCCTCCTGGATCGGAGGGCACGGGACGTCTCCGTAGGAGCAAAACACGCAACAATCGCCCTTCAACGGTCGGAGCAACGCGCCGCAATGCTTGCAGTCGTAGAAGAACTGGCAGGCGTCGGTGGGCATCGTCTCGGTCGAGACGCCTTCGCAATTCGGGCAGGTCAGCGTCGAACTCAGCAGCATCACTGGCCTCCCAGAGCGCGCATGAGAGGCGCTTCGATGAAGCCCCAGAGGGCCGAGATCGTCACAATGGCCGTTGCCACGCACAGGAGTCGAAAGGTGCTCCGCGCCGGCGGAGCCGTCGTGCAGGATGCGTCACGCGCGCAGGCGCGGCGGCGGCGGGCGTAGAACAGCCAACCAGCTGCAATGGCGATCATCGCGGCGATCGTGAGTGGCCAATGGAACGGCACCACCGATGCCAGGCCGGCCGAGCCGATGCCGAGCGCCGCAAGCCCCAGTGGGAGGATGCAGCAGGCTGCGGCGGAAAACAGGGCGCCAATGCTCGCCACCGTCCCCACCGTCGCGACGCCGCGATCGGGGTTGGTAGGAGCCCGAAGCGCCGGGTCCGGAGAAAAGGTATTTTCGGTACGCACGTCTCGTCTCCTGAGAGGTTTGCGCCTATATGCAACCTGTAGCGACTACAGGATC
>JALYNE010000254.1 GCA_030773375.1 Pseudomonadota bacterium | reverse complement strand
TTCATCAACATGCTGAGCTGGGCCAACGAGTCGCTGATCCGCGACGGCCGCGGGCAAAGCGACATCCGGCAGGGCGTGACGCTGGAAGTGATGGGCGAAGGCACTTCGATGGGCCCGCTCAGCCCGGCGATGAAGGCGAGGCAGCAGCGACGGCAAGGGGAGCTCAGATATCCGATCGAGTGGACGAGCCTTAGCGAGTATCTGAGCGCGCTGGAGAAAAAGGGGGTCAGCCCCAATGTCGCTTCGTTCGTCGGCGCGACCACCGTCCGGATTCACGAGCTTGGCGAAACCGACGTCGACCCGACGCCGGAACAGCTCGGGCGGATGCGCGCGCTGGTGCGGACCGCGATGAACGAAGGGGCGATGGGGGTCGGCTCCTCGCTGATCTACGTCCCCGCCACCTTTGCGGAGACGGACGAGCTGGTCGCGCTGGCGAGCGAAGCGGGACGCTGCGGCGGCATGTATATCAGCCACATCAGGAACGAGGGCGCTGAGCTCCTGACTGCGATGGACGAGCTGATCGAGATCGGCCGGCGCTCGGGCGCGCGGGTCGAAGCCTATCACTTGAAGGCATCGGGCCAGCCGAATTGGCCGCTGATGAACGCTGCAATCGCAAGGATCGAGGCGGCCCGCACGGCCGGGCTTCCCGTCACTGCCAACATGTATCTTTACACCGCATCCGGCACGGGGCTCGACAGCACGCTGCCGATCTGGGTGCGGGAAGGCGGCCATGATGCGATGGTTGCGCGGCTGAAGCAGCCGGAGGTGCGCGCGCGAGTCGTCGAGGAACTGCGCAAGACTTCGCAGCGCGACTGGACCACGGTGCAGCCGATCGGGTTCAGGAACCCGGCGCTGCGCCTTTATGCCGGCAAAAGGCTACCCCAGATCGCAGCGCTCCGAGGCAAAGGCGTCGAGGAAACGGCGGTCGATCTCGTGGTCGAGGACAATAGCCGGGTGTCCACCATGTTTCACGGCATGTCGGAGGCCAATGTCCGCAAGGGACTGGTGCAGCCCTGGGTGAGCTTCGGATCGGACGCGGGCGCGATCGCGACCGAGCCTCCGTTCACGGCCACGCCCGTCCATCCGCGCACCTACGGCAATTTCGCGCGGCTGCTTGGGCGCTACGTGCGTGAAGAGCGGCTGCTGTCGCTGGGCGAAGCGGTGCGCAAGCTCACCGCCCTGCCCGCCTCCAATCTCGGCATCGCCGATCGCGGGCGGCTGCGCCCCGGCTTCTTCGCCGACCTTGCGATTTTCGACCCCGCCACGGTCGCCGACCGAGCGACCTATGAGGATCCGCATCATTATTCGGTCGGAATGCGGCACGTCTTCGTCAACGGCGTGCCGGTGCTCCGCGAGGGCGAGCATACCGGCGCCACCCCGGGCCGGTTCGTGCGCGGGCCCGGCTGGAACCGCTGCCCGGGATCCTAGACCCGTTCCCGGTTGGACTGAGCCGGGAACGAGTCTAGAGCGGTTCCACCGGGGAAAGGAAGCGATCCGAAACCCAGCATTGCCGCCCCCGGTGCGAGACGCTCGCCCATTCCGGGATCCGGGTCAGAACTTCGAGCGCATCGCCGCGCGCGAGCTTCCTCACGGCCGGCGCCTGCCTGACCGGGGCCGAACGGCATTGGAGGAAACTCGCCGCGACAAAGGCGGTCTCCCGTGGCTGCGCCGGCGCGGGAGCCTGCTGGATCGGCTGGTTCACGGCCGCTTGCGCGAGTGGCGACTGTGGGTCGGCTTGGCGGATCGGCGGCCGCGGCGTTGCTTCCCGAGCCGCCGCCGCCGTCGTGGCGGAGCGGGAGGCTCCGCTGCCAATGGCGGGCTCTGTCCCTCGGCCCCCTGAAAAGAAGGCCACGAGCACCAAAACGGCGAGCGATCCGGCAACTGGACCGGCTACCCACCAGCGCGGCTGCTTAGCCCCACCCGCGCTTTCCGGCGCCGAGGGCGTTTCTTCCATGAAATCGGCTTGGCGAACCTGCTCTGCGTTACCCGGCGCGATTTTGAGGCCGCGATAAACCTCGATGACGTCATCCCCGCTGCTGTCCTGCAGAGGAGCATCGCTGCCCTGCACCAGATTCGGGACGCTCGGCGGCACTGCAAATTCGTTCACGCTTGAGCGCTGCTCGGATGGAGCAGGTGCGGCGGGAGCCATTTCCGCTGCGCTGTCAACCTGTTGCTGGATCGGCGGAGGGCCGCCGGAAGAGCGGGTTTCGTCGGCCTCTGGTCTCAAAGATTTCTCCACATCCGCGGCGACTGGATCGGCGGGCGCGGCTGCCGCCGCGGCCTGCTTGAGCTGCGGCGCCGGTTCAGGCGGGGCTTGCGGAGGCTGCGGGCGTTCCGGAAGCGGCGTTGACGCAAGATCGCTCCAGGCGTCGGTGTCCGGATCCTCCTCCATGAAATCGTCAAAGAGGGAGGACATGGCCGGCGCGGGCTCGGCCACGCCTGTGCCGTCAGCCTCGGGACTGTTTTCCGACTCTGCCGTCACGCTTTGGGCAGCGTCCGGTTGCTGTTCGGCCGCAGCTTCGTCATCCGCACGGCTGCTCTGCGACTCGCCAGACTGCTCATTTTCAAAAGCGTCCGCCTGGCGGAACTCGCCTTCCGGCTGGTTGTGCTGCTCAGTGTCGGCAGTGTCCGTGTCGTGGAGCTCACCTTCCGGCTGGTTGTGCTGCTCAGTTTCGGGAGCGCCCATGTCGAGGAGCTCGCCCTGCGGCTGGCCGTGCTGCTCGGCTTCGGGGGCGCCGGTTTCGCGCATCTCGGCTGCCGGCTGAGCGCGTGCAGTGTCCGCAAGGGCCATGCCTGGGAGCTCACCCTGCTCCTCGGTGGAGCCGAGTTCATTGCCACGCTCGACCTCGGCGCCTGGGGCCTGCTCCCCCTCAGAGGCCGGCCCTGGTTCGGAACCGGGTGCCTGCAGTTGAGGCTCGCGCTCCGCCTCCATGGCGCCCGCTGCCTCGATCGCTGCTTCTGAGGCCGAAGCCGCCTCTGCCTGAGGGCGCTGCTCAAGCTGCGCAGCGACATCCGCTTCCAGATTGGCTTGCGGCTCGGCACGTTCTGCATCCGCCTGAACCGCCGCTTCGGGGGCCGCTCGTTGTTCGGGGCTGGGCTCGCCCCCTTGGCCTCCTCCGCTTCCGCCCTCGCTCAGCTCGGCAGGCGGGCCTCGGCCGCTTTCCTGGCCGCCCTGGATTTCGCGGAGGAGCGCCATGACCGGAAGCTCCGTCTCGGTCTTGCTCGTGGAGCCGTTCAGACCGGCGGCATGATCGTCATGCGCAGGCTCCCGCCATGCATGTGCAATCGGCTGCGCCGCTGGCGCAGGGTTCCGGTGAGCCAATTCGGAAGCAGGGTCCCCTGCGGCAGGAGGAGCCGGCATGTCGTCACTGGACGCCGGCGCCAGTCCGGGCGGCGCATCGCCGAGCGTTTCTGCGTCAAGGTGGCGAAGGCCCTCCCCCGTCGGGGCGAGGCCCGCTGCTGCGGGCGGGGCTGAGGCCGGCTCCTGCTGCGCCGGAACCAGATCGGCCGAAGGCCTGCCGGGCGGCGGCTTGCCCTGCCAAACGACCTTGTAGCCTTTGGGCACCTGCCAGCCGGAATAGGCCGTTCGCACCAGATCCTCGCCGCAGCGCAGGCATCTGGTGAAATAATAGCCGTCATTCCAGCGCGCGACCGGATCGGGCCTGTGCCAGCCCATCGCGCACAGGCCGCTGGCGCGGTGATGCACATCCCCGCTCACGACATAACCCCCGACCAGGCAGACCTTTGTTGCACCAGCCCCGCCCGCGGACGCCTTTTCTGTTGCGCGTGCATGGCCTCAGAACTCGCCTTCGCCGAACACGTCATAGACGCGCCTCGACTCGAGCAAAGCCCAGGCATTGGCGAGTGAGGCAGCAATGAAGGAGATGCGCGCGTCCCTCCGCGAATCATAGAGAATGATGAAGTCGTGAAACTTGTTGATCGACGTGCATTGAACCAGGAAGCCGGGCAGCGCCGACCGAAGCTCGCTTTCAAGGAGAGCCGAGCGGTCGTTCGTATAGCGAACCGCATCCGCCCTGGGCGCGGCGGTTGCGTTCGCGACTCCGCACAGAAGTTCCTCCATCTCCTGCAGCGTTTCGCGAATCGTCTTATGCTCAACCACGACATTAGCCGCTCGTGCTGCCAAGCCCGATCTCCTCGCTGGTTGCTCGGCCGAACACTATTCGATGTAAACGGCCGACGGCTGCGGGTCGTGGGCCGGCTCGACCAGCTTCAGCCTGTGCGCATCGCTCCCGACATCCTCGACTGGCCTGCGCCTGATCTGGCCTTCGAGAATCGCGCCGTTGGCGACTCGAAGCCGGTGATAAAGAATGTCGCCGGTGACGCGTGCAGTCGCTTCGACGGCGAGATCCTTGGTGTCGATCGCGCCTTCCACGTTGCCGGAAACTCGAACGCGTTCGGCCGTGATGCTTCCGTTGACCGAGCTATTCTCGCCAAGGATCAAAGTCGCACAGCGGACATCACCGTGCACCCGGCCCTCGATATGCAGATCGACCGACGCCTCGATATTCCCCGTGATGGTGATGTCGGCACCGATGACCGACACCTGATTGACCTCCGCGCTGTCGCGCCTTTCTGCATTATCCATCTTCACTTGCCTCTCATGATCGAGCGGCCAGGGCGGTACATCCGTCGCCTTACGCGTGCGTGGCGCAGCTTGCATGACTTCCCCCGGTCCGGGACTATTTACGCGGCCAATTAACTGGGCCTGGCGGTCACCATACATGACCCCGCCACTCCCCTCAAAACGTTTCTTTTTTGTTATCGCTCGCGGCCCGTAGTGGGACAATCTTGCCACTCTGGAACCGGAACGGACCCTGCTGTGGGTGCGGGCGTTTCGTCCCGCTTGGCCCCTCCATTCCGGGGCTTCGACAGGCTCAGCCCGAACGGACTGGTGAATCAGGTGCCTGCGGAAGTTCAATTGGCTCGGAGTTGCTTGCCGAAAGGCTCAGACCTGGACCAGCATGGCGGTTGCGTACATGGTGACGGTGCCGAGCGCGACGCCGGCGAGCGTGGTGCGTGAGGTCCAGGACCGTCCCTGCGCCCGGGCAGCGCGGGCGAGATAGGCGCCCACTTCCACGATCACTTGCAGGATCGCTCCCGCACCGATGCCCAGGGCAAGCGCCGCCCAGTGTGCGGCAAAAGCGAAACTTCCGATCCAGATGCCGGCGACAGCGGGAAGTCCTGCAAGAGCAACCAGGCCGACGAATATCTTGAAGCGCGGTTTTTCGGC
>JALYNE010000253.1 GCA_030773375.1 Pseudomonadota bacterium | reverse complement strand
ATCACCGTGGCCGAGACGGTGGGGCTCGAAGGTCGAGCAAGCTATTATGATGGCTCCGGCGCGCTTCGGGACATGGTGCAGAACCACATGCTCCAGCTGCTCGCGCTCGTCGCCATGGAGCCGCCGGCGCAGTTCAACGCAGCCGAAGTGCGCGACGAGAAAGTAAAAGTGCTGCGCTCGCTCCGGCCGATCGACCAGTCCACCGTCTCGACGAACAGCGTTACCGGGCAATATGGCGCGGGCGCCATCGACGGGGTTCCGGTCCCAGCTTATGCCGACGAACTGGGGGGCGCTTCCGCCACCGAAACCTTCGTGGCGCTGAAGGCCCACGTCGACAATTGGCGTTGGAAGGGCGTCCCCTTCTACATCCGCACCGGCAAGAGACTGCCCACCCGCCGCTCCGAAATCTTCATCCAGTTCAAGGAAGTGCCGCACTCCATCTTCGCCTCGAGAGGTGCGGTGCTGGCGCCGAACAAGCTCCTCATTCGCTTGCAGCCCGAAGAAGATATCCGGCTTTTGATGATGGCAAAGCAGCCTGGTCTGGACCGCGACGGCATTCGCCTGCGGGAAGTGCCGCTCGATCTCGGCATGGCCAACGCCTTTGCCGACATCCGCCGCCGGATCGCTTACGAGCGCCTCATCCTTGATCTCGTCGAAGGCGACCCAACCTTGTTCGTTCGGCGTGACGAGGTGGAAGCGCAGTGGGAGTGGATCGACGGAATCCGCAACGGCTGGGCCGTGACGGACGTCACCCCGAAACACTATGCCGGGGGCACGTGGGGCCCTTCGGCAGCAATCGCGCTCACCGAGCGCGACGGAGTGAGTTGGCATGAATAAGCTTCATCCTGAAATGGAAGCGGTGACGGCGCGGATCACGGAGCGTTCGCGCGAGCCGCGCACGCGCTATCTCGAGCTGATCGCGAAGGAGCGCGAGCACGGCGTCGTCCGCACCCGCCTCAGCTGCGGCAATTTCGCCCACGGCTTTGCTGCGGCCGGCGAGGACAAGAACGCCATCCGCACCGGCCGCGGCATCAATATCGGCATTGTTACCTCCTACAACGACATGCTGTCCGCGCATCAGCCCTATGGCCGCTACCCGGAACAGATGAAGCTGTTCGCGCGTGAGGTGGGGGCAACCGCACAGGTGGCGGGCGGCGTTCCGGCGATGTGCGACGGGGTGACGCAAGGCCAGCGAGGAATGGAGCTGTCGCTGTTCAGCCGCGACACGATCGCGCTCGGCACCGCCATCGCGCTCAGCCACGGCATGTTCGAGGCGGCGGCCTTGCTCGGCATCTGCGACAAGATCGTTCCGGGCCTGCTCATCGGAGCGCTCCGCTTCGGTCACCTGCCGAGCATCCTGGTGCCGGCCGGGCCCATGCCCTCGGGCCTTGCCAATAAGGAAAAGCAGAGGGTGCGGCAGCTTTATGCGGAAGGCAAAGCGAGCCGCGAGGAGCTGCTCGAGGCGGAGTCCGCCAGCTATCATGGCGCCGGCACGTGCACCTTCTACGGCACGGCCAATTCCAACCAGATGATGATGGAGGTGATGGGCCTCCACATGCCGGGTGCGGCGTTCGTCAATCCCGGCACGCAGCTCCGCCAGGAGCTCACGCGCGCGGCGGTACACCGGCTTTCCGAGATCGGCTGGGGCGGCAACGATTACCGGCCGCTTGGGCTTTGCGTCGATGAAAAGGCGATCGTGAATGCGGCGGTCGGTCTCCTCGCCACCGGCGGGTCGACCAATCACGCGATCCACCTGCCCGCGATCGCGCGCGCGGCGGGGATCGTCATCGACTGGGAGGATCTCGATCGGCTTTCGGCAGCCGTGCCGCTGATCGCGCGCATTTACCCCAACGGGTCTGGCGACGTGAACCACTTCCAGGCTGCCGGGGGCATCGGCTTCGTTATCCGCACGCTCCTCGATCACGGCTTCCTCCACGGCGATATCATGACTGTGGCCGGGAGCAGCCTCCAGGACTATGCGCGCGATCCGGTCTTGTCCGATGGCTCGGTTGAATGGCGCGAAGCGGCTTCGGAGCCGCTCGACAGGACGATGCTCCGGCCGGCGAGCGATCCGTTCCAGCCGGACGGCGGCATGCGCCTCGTCAAAGGCAATCTCGGCCGCGCCACCTTCAAGACCAGCGCGGTCGATCGGTCACGCTGGACGGTGGAAGCGCCGGCGCGAATTTTCTCGGATCAGGATGAGGTGCTTGCCGCGTTCAAGGCCGGCGAGCTCGAGCGCGACGTGATTGTGGTCGTGCGCTTCCAAGGCCCCCGCGCCAACGGCATGCCGGAACTCCACAAACTCACGCCCCCGCTCGGCGTGCTCCAGGACCGCGGCTACCGCGTTGCGCTGGTGACGGACGGGCGCATGTCGGGCGCTTCGGGCAAGGTTCCGGCGGCCATCCACTTGACCCCGGAGGCGCTTGACGGCGGGCCGCTCGCCAAGCTTCGTGACGGAGATGTGGTCCGCCTTTCAGCCGAAACTGGCGAGCTCGCGGCGCTCGTGGATGCAGCCGAGTGGGCAAGCCGCGAGGAGGTGGCGGCTGCCCCTCAGCGCACGGGAACAGGCCGCGAGCTGTTCGGGATCATGCGGCGCGGCGCGGACGGCGCCGAACAAGGGGCCTCGGCGATGCTCGCGGCGATGGAGGAAGGCTGGTGAGCGAACTCGTTACGGTCGATATTGGCGGCACGCATGCGCGTTTCGCGGTGGCCGAGATTTCCGATGGGCGCGTGGTCGCGGTCGGCGAGGCCTGCACGCTCAAGACCGCCGAACATGCCAGCCTCCAGACCGCCTGGGAGGAGTTCGGGCGGCAGCTCGACCGCCCCCTCCCCGATGCGGCGGCAATTGCAGTTGCCGGGCCCGTCCAAGGCGAAGTGCTGAAGCTCACCAACAATCCCTGGGTGATCCGCCCCGCCTTCATTCCCGACAAGCTTGGCGTCGAGCGTTACGCGCTGGTGAACGATTTCGGCGCAGTTGCTCATGCCATCGCGCAGCTTGGGCAGGAGCATTTCCGCCACCTATGCGGGGCCGAGCGCCCGCTTCCGCAAGAGGGCGTCATCAGCATTGTCGGCCCCGGCACCGGGCTTGGCGTTGCCCAGCTGCTGCGGCGCGACGGGCGCTACCATGTGATCGAGACGGAAGGCGGCCATATCGATTTTGCTCCTTTGGACAGCCTCGACGACCAGATCCTGGTGCGCCTGCGCGAGCGCTTCCGGCGGGTGTCCGTCGAACGCGTGGCCTCCGGACAGGGGCTCAGCAACATCTACGAAGTGCTCGCCGCGATCGAAGGCCGGCAAGTGGAGTTCCGCGACGAAAAGGCGCTCTGGACGGCCGCGCTCTCCTGCTCGGACAGCCTGGCCACGGCCGCGCTTGACCGCTTCTGCCTCGCGCTCGGCGCCGCCGCGGGCGACATCGCGCTCGCCCAAGGGGCGCACGCAGTGGTGATTGCCGGCGGGGTCGGCCTTCGCCTCGCCGATTATCTTCCCCGCTCGGGCTTCCGCGACCGCTTCATCGCCAAGGGCCGCTTCGAGCGAATGATGGACCAAATGCCCGTCAAGCTCATCACTCACGAGCAGCCGGGCCTGTTCGGAGCCGCAGCCGCATTCGCGGAGAAGTTCGGGGGCTAAGGCTTCAGCGGCTCTCGGCCCTGTCTCGGATGCAGTCTTCCAGCTGAGCCAGCTCCGGAGTCAGGGCGTCGCCGAAATCGGCAGCCTCGAACACCGGCCGGATTTCGATTTGGCTCGGGCCGGGCATCGGATTGGGGCAGCGCTTCACCCACTCAACCGCCTCAGCCATGTCCTTGACCTGCCACAACCAGAAGCCGGCGACCAGCTCAGCTATGTGGGCGAACGGGCCATCGATGACGGTCCGGGTCGGACCGTCAAAGGCCACGCGCTTGCCCCTGGCCGAAGGATGGAGGGCCCTCCCCACTTACAAGAATGCCGGCATTCGCCAGCTCCTTATTATACTTGCCCATCGCTTGGAGGAGTTCGGTCGAGGGCATGATACCCGCTTCGCTTTCTTTCGTCGCCTTCACCAGAACCATCACGCGCATCATCTTGTCTCCCGACTTCTGTTGGGCAGTGACCCGCTCCGCCCAGCACGCGCTCACGGCGAGCTTCTCGAAGTCGTGGCGTCCGAGCCGTCAGCTGATTGCACCTGACTTGAAAGCACTCTAGCCGTCAGCGGCCGGAGAGGAACTGGTCCACGGCATTGGCGCAATCGCGGCCTTCGCGGATCGCCCAGACCACCAGGGACTGGCCGCGCCGCATGTCGCCGCAGGCGAACACCGCCGGGACCGAGGTTTGGAAGCTGGTCGGCGGCGCCTTGACGGCTCCCGTCGGGCTCATCTCCACCTTCGCCTGCGCCAGTGCCTGGTCCTGCCTTGCGCCGACGAAGCCCATGGCGAGAAGGACGAGATCCGCTTTGATCTCGAACTCGCTGCCGGGCACCTTTTGCACCGCCATCCGGCCCTCGTCGCCGCGCACCATCTCGGAGCGCGCGCAGCGAAGCGCGGTGACGCGCCCAACCTCGCCGAGGAACTCGCTGGTGACGACCGAGAATTCACGCTCGGCGCCTTCTTCATGCGACGAGGATGTCCTGAGCTTCATCGGCCAGTGCGGCCAGCTCAGCGCCTTGTTCTCGCGGAGCGGCGGCTTCGGCATGATCTCGAGCTGCGTAACCGAAAGCGCGCCCTGGCGGTTCGAGGTCCCGATGCAGTCGGACCCGGTATCGCCGCCGCCGATCACGACGACATGCTTGCCCGTTGCCGAGATGGTGCCGCCCGGAGCCGCTTTGTCCTCGTCGTCGCCGGCAACCCGGCGGTTCTGCTGGGCGAGGAAGTCCATTGCAAAGTGGACGCCGTCAAGCTCGCGCCCGGGGATGTGGAGATCGCGCGGCAGCTCGGCGCCGCCGGCGAACACCAGCACGTGGTAATCGTCCATCAGCCGCTCGACCGAGAAGTCCACGCCGACATTGACGCCGCAGCGGAAGATCACGCCTTCCGCCTCCATCTGCGCGATGCGGCGATCGATGAAGTGCTTGTCGAGCTTGAAATCGGGAATACCGTAGCGAAGCAATCCGCCGATGCGGTCGCTTTTCTCAAAGACCGTCGGGGCATGGCCGGCACGCGCCAGCTGCTGCGCACAGGCGAGCCCTGCCGGTCCGGAGCCCACCACTGCGATGCGCTTGCCCGTCCCCCGGCTCGCGATCTGCGGCTTGATCCACCCTTCGCGCCAGCCGCGGTCGATGAT